>NZ_JBNHEP010000165.1:0-20078 GCF_050015995.1 Dapis brunnea BLCC-M229
CGTAACGGTTAAAACCCGAGGTAATTATCAATTATCCATTATCAATTAATGAACTTCAGCTACTTACCATTACATTTCAGCAACGCCAATTTTTATCCATTTTTCCCAGTTATATGAGGAAAAAAATCCAGGTTTTTGACCTAGATTTAGTCCTACATCTTGCACTTTTTTCAAGCTAATTCAGCACTTAAATCTCTGATATCTATGGGTTTCAGATTGATTCAGCAAGCCCTAATAAAAACAAGAAAGCTATTAAAAAAAACTTTTGTATTTTGACACTCCACGGACTAAAGTCGCGTTGATTCCCTTATGTTGTTAAAACAGGCGATCAATCCGCCTGTTTTAACTTCTCATCAGTTGAGAAACTGTCATCGACCCCTAGCTAAGAATCATCTGTATCCATTACAGATACAACTTTATCAAGATTCAAAGGACAACTAAAACCTAACCATTGACCTATATGTTGAGAGGCATTCCAATCAGCATTGCAAGTGTAACCATTAAAACCTCTAAAAGTATGCTTTACCCTCTTACCTATTACACCGTGACGATGGTATGACATTACTGTTATACGGAGCGGGTACAGGCTCCACTTTAGCTACCTCTTTCTGGAATTGCGTTATGGCAGATTTGTCTTCTCTTCATCCTCGTCCCCCTCTCCACTATCCAGTAAGGAATTCGATCTTATGTGGGTAAAGCATAGCTTTTAGGGGGAGGTTTTAAACCCAATTTTTCGGTAAAATAATCAATTTTTGTTCATTATATGTAATAGCTAACAATTACTGATAAAATTATTACTAACAAGTTTTTTAGATAGTCGCCGGAGGGTATACCTCTTGCAGAAGAGCTTTTCATGTCGCGAAGGGAGATAGAGACCAAAAACAAACTTGGAGAAAGTTTAAGACAATCATAAATAATAGCAACATTTGATCAAGCTTTAACCCACTCAGAGGTTGAAAACCTAGTAGAAATCACTGACCTAAAAGTGTAGTGTAGTTAAGGATGTCAAATCAACGATGTATATTTAATGTTAGTAATGCAGTAGGTTAAAAAGTAACCGCCAGATGACCATTCCTAAATCCGTATTAGCAGAATTGGTGCTAGAGGTTCCGCAGATCAGACCACAAATTTATTTTAAGTCATCTCTGACTGCTCTCTCTCATGCGATGGAAGAGCAGGTTTTAGCAGGTTCCGATCAACCTCTGGTAATAGCAACTTTTCAGAAAGAGCGTTTTTATCGTCAAGAAGCTCACCGTTATCGAAGAATTGCTAACCTCACATCCCAAGTATATGTACTAGCTGCACCAGAAACGGAATTTAAAAATTCTTCTGAATATCACGAAACAGTAGCTTTTGATCCGAGAGATCCTTTAAGTATGGAATGGAATCTACTGATCCTTGCTCAAGAGTATTCAAGTTGTTTGATTTGCAATGAGTGTGATAATTCTGGCCTAGTTGATGAAAGAGATCGGTTTAGTGGAATGGAGCAAGCGCGTCGGTTTGAAGGGATCTGGACTTTTGACCGTCAGGTATGTGTCCAATCGGCTGCATTATTACTCCATCGAATCCTTAAGTATAGACCAGAGTTGGAGGAAAAGGTTCAAGCAGCTACAGAAATTTATGGCATCAATTTGGATTTAAGGAAGCGAAAAAAATCTGCTAAAAGTAAATCTAGTTCTAATGGTCTTAATAAGAAAGCTTCAGAAGTAGTTGGAAATAATAATTTTAATAATCCTTTTGCCCAACGTTTGGTGACTTATTTGCAAGCAAGCCAATATAAGTTACTTAAAACTTATCGCTCAATCGCGGCTCAGGAAAAAAAACAACGCTTGATTAATATTATCTCTTCTGCTATGAGGCGATCGCTAGATCCGGATGAGATTATCAAAGTGGCAGTGCAAGAACTAGGAGAAGCACTTTTGGCCAGCCGATGTTTGATCTATCAGTGTCGGCCTGCGGATACAATAGCAACTATTACTCACGAGTATTTAGGTCTATCAGTAAAATCTTTGCTGAATCAGGTCTGGCCTCTAAAAGACAATTATCTGTTTCAGAAAGTTGTTCAAACTCAAGGGCGAGTTTATATAGAAGATACAAGTTTGCTACCTGAGTATTTGGTGCTAGAAACTTCAATTACTGGCAAATCTAAACATAGAAATTGTCTGGAAAACTTAATATCTCAATGGGAGATTTCGAGCTGGTTGATGATACCTCTACTGTATCAGGGGCGACTGTTAGGTATGGTGGAATTACATAATTGTGGATCGTCTCCCCATAAGTGGTCTGAAGAACAAATAGATTTAGTAGAAGCGATCGCTACTCAGTTAAGTATAACTTTGATTCAGGCAGAAACTTATACTCACCTAGAAGAATTAAATCAACAATTAGAGGCTCTTGACCGAACCCGCAGTAATTTAATTGCTATTACTGGCCATGAGTTACGGACTCCCCTATCTACGATCCAAGTTTGCTTGGAAAGTCTTAGTCAAGAACCGGATATGCCTGAAGAGTTACGCCAAGTTATGCTAGAAACTGCATTGGCAGATGCAGATAGAATGCGTCATCTTGTGCAAGATTTCTTAACATTGTCTCATTTAGAAAGTGGTCGAGTTCAATGGAATATAGAATATCTACCTCTATTAGAATGTGTTGATTTAGCTCTTAGTAGTATCCGGGCCCACAAATTAGAACAGGAGTTGCCGAATATTACTACTCAGGTATCGGCAGAACTACCTTTAGTCTTGGCCGATGGGGAATGGTTAGTAGAGGTCTTGTCAAAACTCTTGGACAATGCTTGTAAGTTTACTCAAGCTGAAGGAAGAGTAATAATTAGAGCGACTTCTAATAGTGAGAATATGTTGAAGGTGACTATCTCTGATACTGGCCGTGGGATTGAACCTAATCAGTTAGAGACTGTATTCGATCGTTTTTATCAAGAAGAAGGCGCTTTACGACGTAGTGTTGGAGGCACAGGTTTAGGTTTAGCTATTTGTCGTCAAATTATTAGTCGTTTAGGGGGTAAAATTTGGGCTGAATCGGCTGGTAAAGATCGGGGTAGTGAGTTTCATTTTACTATTCCAATTGTTGGTAATACTCAGAAGGAATAAGAAACATAAAAGGAACTAAATTAATAAATTGAAAAGCTAGCAAAGTAGTAGTTTAGGGTTTAATGAATTGATCAATGTTTCGTCTTCTAAAATTTTAAATTCTTGGTCTAGTCCGGTAATTTCAAAAACTACTTGAATATCATCTTGGAGGTTGAAAAGATATAATTTACATCCTCTTTTTTCAGCAATTTTGCGGACGACCACTAAAGTAGTCAAACCAAAATTATTAATTTTGTTGACCAATGCCAAATCTATGATCCAGTATAAATTTTTGTTTTGGAAAATTAGTTTATCTACTATTTGCTTGAGTCGATAACTCCCCTTTAAATCTAAGTTGCCTTGAGGACGAAATAAAATTGCTTGCATAAAATATAATCCTATATATAATAAGTGAAAAATAAAATTATAAAAGTCAAGGAATTAACAAAAATTAGCTATCTAAATTTTAAGATTAGCTAATATAAAATACTAAACTTTCGCTACATATTTCCCTGTAGTTAAGGGGGTTATAGATGTTTGTTTCCAGCATTAATTATGCTATTTCAGATAAGAATAGTAATTTTTACTGGGGTTGATGATGAAAAAATAGTTCCTATAGCACTAAGTTAATTGGTTAGGACAATAAATTTAGGCTCAAAGGGAATAGAAAAATGTCCTAACCTTAATGGGTAGCGCTATATACTTGAAGTAATTAAAATAAAGCAATATTATTCAATGATTTATCTAACCTAAAAAAAAGTATTGACAAATTCAAGGGGACTATTGCAATTACCCACTTTTTTAATTGTAAATTTGGACAACTAGAACAGCAATCGAAGTTAATGGCCTATACTGTGGCCTAAGTTCTAATAATCCTTTTGTAACAGAACCTTACAATTTCTTAAACTTGAGTAACCCTGGTGATAACATTCCATAAAAAGGTTCATATAAGAAATCTATGGCAGACGAACTAACAGGACAACCTCCAATTTTTGGTGGCAGCACTGGTGGCTTGCTAACCAAAGCCGAAGTTGAAGAAAAGTACGCTATTACCTGGACTAGCTCTAAAGAACAGGTGTTTGAAATGCCTACAGGTGGCGCAGCTATTATGAATGAAGGTGAAAATCTACTATATTTAGCGCGTAAAGAGCAATGCTTGGCCCTCGGTACTCAACTACGGACTAAATTTAAGCCCAAAATTGAGAACTTCAAAATCTATCGAGTTTTCCCCGATGGTTCTAACGAATACCTACATCCAAAAGATGGTGTCTTCCCTGAGAAAGTGAATGAAGGCCGTCCTTATGTAGGTAAGATTGACCGCAATATTGGCAGTAACCCAGAACCAGCTACGCTGAAGTTTACTGGTAAAAAACCCTATGAGGCATAGGATTAGATCTATCAGTTAAAATATGGGATAGGATGAACCGTAAATAATATAGGCTTTTAATACTGGCAATATTTTTTGCATCTCCTATCATTCATTTAATGATTGACACCTCAGCTTTCAGATATTTCATCTGAGGCTGAGGTTTTAATTGATTTTATGAAGGAATAGGCAAGAAGGAAGAAGAAAAAAATTATATAAATGATAGATTTTATGGTAGTCCTGTAGATGTAGTGATTTAGGGTAGAGGTAGGGAACACTTAACACTTAACTGGGAATAGGGAACAGAAATTATCTTAAATTCTTAGTTTCAAAGAAATAGTATTCCCTTGACTACTTGACTTTTTTTAAGATATCACTACTTGTATACCACTACCGATTTTATTATATCAATTACCAAAAATAATTCTATACTTCAGCAATACTTCAACGATTAAGTAATTAGTATGATTAAATAATTTTTTTGACAATTATTAATATTTTGATCCCTTTCCTGCTCTCCCATCGAATCAGATGTATAGCAATCATATTTCAATTGTAAGATTTTAGTGGTAATTAGAAATCAGTCGGACTGAGTCAGAATATAAAAGGATTTTGATTTATCTTAATTGTTCTTAAATGTCTCATAAATCATTCCTGATTGCTATAGCAAAATTTTTGAGATACAGAATTTAAAAAACAAAGTTGAAATAGGTTAAATCTAACTTTCTTTAAATTATCCAAGTAATAAAATTATGAATCCTAAGCAGGTAGGCATAATTAAACATAACTATGTCCGAAGCAACTGAAACGGAGTAGACGGAAGTAATCTCAATTATTTCAGATATTTAAAAAGAGTTTCCATGTTACCAATATACTTAAAAAGTGCTGTAATTTATATAGAATATAGAACCCATTTGATAGCTATTTAAAATAGAGATAGGGAGGTGGAGAGTATTTTTCAACCTGGTTGGTGCGCTACCAGGTGCGCCGTGAGACGGCGCGGGGTCGCAGGAGCTTTTTCCCTTATACCTTCCCTCCATCTTCTGACTCCTGACTCCTGACTCCTGACTCCTGGTAAAAATGCGGGTCGCTGAAAGATACGCTTAGGGGTTCTATAAAGGTGTTGGTTGCGTATTTCTTAAATCTAAAACTGCAAAATTTATGATATTTCCAGACTTCTCCCAATTTTCCCAACTAGCAAAACAAGGTAACTTTGTCCCTGTCTACCAAGAATGGGTAGCAGACCTCGATACTCCTGTTTCTGCTTGGTATCGTGTTTGTGCCGATCGACCGTACAGTTTTTTACTAGAATCAGTTGAAGGTGGAGAGAAAATAGGACGTTATAGTTTTCTTGGTTGCGATCCATTGTGGGTATTGGAAGCAAGAGGCGATCGCACTACCCAAACATACCGGGATGGCACAGTTAAAACTTTTGATGGCGACCCCTTTGATGCTCTAGATAACTGTCTCCAACCCTATCAACCTGTAAAATTACCTCAATTGCCTTCTGGTATTGGGGGGTTATTTGGTTTCTGGGGTTATGAATTGATTCGCTGGATCGAACCTCGTGTTGCTGTTTATCCACCTAATGAAAATGATTTGCCTGATGGTTTGTGGATGCAGGTGGATAATTTGTTGGTTTTTGACCAGGTGAAGCGGAAGATTTGGGCGATCGCCTATGCAGACCTCCGCTCTCCAGAGGTAGATTTAGAGGCAGCTTATCAACAAGCGTGCGACCGCGTTTCTCAGTTAGTAGATAAATTGCAATCTCCTCTATCACAACAAAATACTTTACTAGAATGGCAACCCCCTGGAGAAAAAGATAAAGAAGTTACAGATATATACACCAGTAACACAACCCGTGCAGAATTTTGTGCCAACGTTGAGAAAGCTAAAGACTACATCAAAGCAGGAGACATTTTTCAGGTAGTTATCTCACAACAACTCTCGACTGAATATACAGGAGAACCTTTTAGTCTTTACCGTTCCCTGCGACTAATAAACCCTTCCCCATACATGGCATATTTTAATTTTGGTGATTGGCAAATCATTGGTTCGAGTCCGGAAGTTATGGTGAAAGCAGAAAATACACCAGATGGTAAACGCCTCGCTACGGTAAGACCAATTGCCGGGACTCGTCCCCGTGGCAAAACTTATGCAGAAGATAATGCTTTAGCTGAGGAGTTGTTGCAAGATCCGAAAGAAAGAGCAGAACATATTATGTTAGTTGATTTAGGTCGAAATGATTTGGGTCGTGTTTGCCGAGTGGGAACGGTAAAAGTTGATGAGTTAATGATAATTGAACGTTATTCTCATGTGATGCACATTGTTAGTAATGTGGTGGGAGAATTGGCAAGCGATAAAACTGCTTGGGATTTATTGAAGGCTTGTTTTCCTGCGGGTACTGTTAGCGGTGCGCCGAAAATTCGGGCGATGGAAATAATTAATGAATTGGAACCTTGTCGGCGGGGTGTTTATTCTGGGGTTTATGGACATTATGATTTTGATGGTCAGTTGAATAGTGCTATTACGATTAGAACTATGGTTGTTCGGCCGAAAAATGATGGTAAACACACGGTAACTGTGCAAGCTGGAGCTGGTTTAGTTGCTGATTCTGTGCCGGAAACAGAGTATGAGGAAAGTATTAATAAAGCTAGAGGTTTGTTGGAGGCAATTCGGTGTTTGAAAAGTAATTAGAATACGGAGTAGGGAGTAGGGTTCATTAATGGATAATGAATAATGGATAATGGATAATGGATAATGGATAATTACCTCTGGTTAAAACCGTAACGGAATTAAATATAAGGAAATATTATTTCTTGTCTTGGTCGATTGGATATGGCGTTAGCGTTAGCGTTAGCGAAGCTCCTCTGCAAGAGGCAGCTCCTCTGAAAGAGGCAGCGGCTCTGCAAGAGCGGGAGACGTCGCCATCCCTAGACCGCTTTTTCCCCTTTATTGGGAAGGCTTTAAAGGGTGAATTATTTAATTAATAATTATTAATTATTCGGTAAGATTATTTTTGACCAAAAAATAAGGTCTCAAGCTTCCCCTTTTAAGAGTATGAAAGAAAGAATCTTCAGTATTTCAATCCCAATGGTTAAGGCAGAGGTACTGATAAGTGATAACTGAAATGACTATACAATTCCCAAAAATAACTCTATAATTGCTCAAGACTTAAGTTATGAAGTAGGGCTTGCTGATTAACTATCGAAGCATTTATATATAAATGCTTGAGCCTTTGTAGGACGAAAAAAGTGCCAGCTTTTTGAAACATAGAGCTGCAAAAATTTAGCATTTTGGGTAGAATAATAGCCGAAAAATCAACAGAAAATTTTTCCTTATACTTCCTCTATAATTCCCATTTCTGCTAACTACTCCCTACTCCCTATTCCCTAATTTTTGAACTATAACAACAAATAAAATGCAAACTGAATTTAACTTTTTTCAGCATTGGTATCCGCTTTCACCTATTGAAGACCTAGATCCAGAGATACCTGTTCCTGTAACTTTATTGGGAATACGTCTAGTCATCTGGAAGCCAAGATATTCTCAGAATTACCAGGTATTTTTAGATACTTGTCCTCACCGTTTAGCACCCTTAAGCGAAGGTCGTGTTGATGACAAAACTGGTAATTTAATGTGTAGTTATCATGGTTGGCAATTTGATGCTCAAGGTATTTGCACTAATATTCCCCAAGCTGAAAATCAGGAAATTATACAAAAAAATCGGCAAAATTTCTGTGTAACTACCTTACCAGTACGCGAGGAGAATGATTTACTCTGGGTTTGGCCTGATGCGAAAACAGCAGACTTAGCTGCTACTACACCCCTACCATTATCACCACAAATAGATGCTGAGAAAGGTTTTGTGTGGTCTTCTTATGTCCGCAATCTAGAATATGGTTGGGAAATTCTAATAGAAAATTTAGTAGATCCTAGTCATGCTCCTTTTGCTCATCATGGTGTACTGGGTAATCGAGACAAAGCAAGACCTATACCTATGGAGATTCTGCAATCTACAATTAATTTAGTTGAAGTTTCTCTTTCAAAAGGCTTCACAAAAATTACTTTTGAACCTCCTTGTCGGTTGGAATATGCAACTACTATTGGTGATAGTGGAAAGAAAGTAGGACTTGTTACTTATTGTATACCAATATCTCCTGGTAAATCTAGAATTATTGCTCAGTCTACTAGGAATTTTGGGAACACACTTCAGAGGTTTAAACCGCGTTGGTGGGATCATATCAAAACTCGAAATTTGCTTATAGATGGAGATATGGTTTTGCTAAATCAGCAGGAATATTTACTGCAACAAAAACAATCAAGTCAAAGTTGGAAAACAGCTTATAAATTACCTACAAATGCAGATCGTTCAGTCATTGAGTTTAGAAATTGGTTTGATAAATATTGTGGTGGTAAATTACCTTGGAGTGAAGTGGGAATTAGTGAAAAAAATAACTCTCTAATAAATAATAATCATGCCTTACTATTGGATCGTTATCAACAACATACTCAGCATTGTAGTAGTTGTCGGCAGGCATTGAAAAATCTACAAAGATTACAAATTTTACTTCTAACTTATTTCATAATTATTGTGTCTGGAGTTTCTATCTTTCCAGATAATTTGCGCATTCAAATAGGTTTACCGTTAGTAATTACAGCACTTTTAGGAATAGGAATTTATGCTTGGTTAAAATTGTGGTTAATTCCTCAATTTTACTTTGTTGATTATATTCATGCTAAAAAATGAATTTATATTTTTGAGGGAGTAGGAAGAAGGTTTTCTATATCCTTTTTCCTAATGGGACTTACACAACTTAATAAGCAAAATTATATAATGCTTATATATCAAAGATTTTACTTCAAAGCTATCGGTAGCAATGAAAAAAACAACCCCTGCTGTAATGCCCCCTTGGTTTTAAAGGTGATACCAACAGTTTGATAATTGTTGGAAAAACACACCTCAAAAAACAGGATTCCACCATTATTTGAGTGGATTATTAGGAGAGAGTGAAAGAAAAAATATATCTCACCCTCGCCAATAACTCTGTTGGAGTAGTTTATAATCGGTTACATCATTTCAGAGCAGATTGTCCTTGGGAGCCGAATCAAATCAATGTTAACGTTTGCGTAGCATTCCGTAGGAAAGCTTTGCGTTAGGAAACGTTATCTAGAAAATAATTAACAAAAGTTATCAAGCCAAATTCAAGAAAGGGTTCAATTTGATTTTAGACGATTCTGGACATCGAAAAAGCGCACCGCCTGCGCTGAGGAAACCTCAGCGTAAAGACGGAGCAAGAAGTGATAATTTTACATCAGGAGTAGGGCGACAATACATTGGAGAAATCAGTAATATTATGTTCGGTTAAATAGTTTTTATAATTCAAGTTCGTAGTATAGCTCTCAGCCCTTTCTACAGTTAGGCCTGAGAGCTATACTACAAACCATATACTTTATTATAAGTGACTATCCGAACATGGTATAAAACAGATAATTGAATAGTAACTGTAACAACTCATCCGACATAATGGCAAAAGCTGAAAGCTGATAGCTAGTTAAAGATTAACTCCATTCAGCTAGAATAATTTTTCCAATAGTTCTACCCTTTTCAAGGCGTTGATGAACATCCCGTAGGTTTTTAGCATTGATTGGTTTGACTACCTCATTGCAAGTTGTAACAATTACACCATCTTCGATAAGTTTACTCAACTGATTAAGTAAATTACTTTGCTCTGCCATATCTTCTGTTTGATACATGGAGCGAGTAAACATAAATTCCCAAACAAAGCTAGCACTTTTACTTTTTAAAGTATTCATATCTAGCGGTTGTTCATTTTCCACAATGGAACAAATCGTTCCTTGGGGTTTGATGGCTTTAGTCATAGCTTCCCAGTGACCATCGGTGTCGTTCAAGCACAGAATATAATCGACATTTTGATAACCAACTTTATCAATCTCTTCCGCAAGATTATTGCGATGATTGACCACTTCATCAGCACCAAGTTTTTGACACCAAGCAATAGTTTCAGGACGAGAAGCTGTAGCAATAACCTTAAGTTTGGCTAGTTTCGCTAGCTGAATAGCAATAGAACCAACTCCCCCTGCACCATTGATAATTAAAATTGATTTACCTGCATCTGCTCCTTTTTTATCAATATTCAATCTTTCAAATAGAGCTTCCCAAGCAGTGATACCAGTAAGAGGAAAAGCTGCTGCATGAGCAAAATCTAAATTCTGGGGTTTGCGACCAACAATTCTGGCATCTACTAGATGAAATTCGCTGTTGCTACCAGGACGAGTAATATCTCCTGCATAATAAACCTCGTCTCCAGGTTGAAATTCTGTTACTTGTGCTCCAACTTCTACCACTATACCTGCTGCATCCCAACCAAGAATGCGGGGTTGGGATTCAACCTTATCTTGAGGAGAGCGGACTTTAGTATCTACTGGGTTAACAGAAATAGCTTTAACCTCTACCAATAAATCTTTGCCTTTAGCTGTGGGTTTAGGGATTTCAACGTCTAATAGACTATTTTCGTTGTCAATGGGTAAATATTGAGTTAAACCTACTGCTTTCATGGATTTTACCTCCAAATTTTATTTAAATATTATGGCGCTACGCGCTACGCGCTAGGGAATAGGGAATAGGGAACAGGGAACAGTAGACTGTTAAAGGGTTTTTCCTGCGGAAATGCTCCGCGAACAGGATGGGGAAATGTCCTAACCTTAATGCGTAGTGCTATATTAGCTAGCTTATTAGGATTGAGCGAGTTTACTTCTTGGACTACGCCGAAATGACATCGAACTTGCCATTCGTGTGTACATAGATGATGCTCTCCTCTTCTGCTTTAGACGAGACTTGATGCACCGACTCTCCCTTCGAGCTGAAATAACTGCCTGGTATCAAGATCTTGATGTCAGTTTCACTTGGGACTTGGTACTGTGGTTGACCCTGGATTACTACAGCGCCCAAGGTTGAGCCGTGGCTATGTATCTTTCCAGTAAATCCAGCAGGTAGCTTGACAAAACTCCCGTATAACTTATCGTTCTGCGGGTTGCCCCAAATAAAGGCTAGCTTTGGTCCATTGGCAGAGGGGGGTATTCCGGGCTGGTCAATCCAAACGATGTTCGATCGGTCCACATTAATAGGCTTGTCATCCCTAGAAAACGCTTTCTCAGTAGGAAGGACAAGATACAGTCCCTCCTCGGGCGGGGTTGAGGGGTCACTACTGGACTTCGGACATCAAGACGACCTCGGAGGTTGGCTCGATTTCGGATTTCGGAACAATGCTTTGGGATGTGACCTGCGCGCAACCCAAAGCTGTTACGAAAAGTCCAAGTGCGAGTAATAAAAACCTTCTTATGTTCTTCATGGGGAAAATTTTTGGTAATCACTTATTTGATGTACTACCAAAGTTTAAGCTAAAACCGTCTCAATAACACTTACAATCTCTTGGCATTTCTGTGTATCAAGGGCATCAGGATGGGGAGAGGCAAACTGACCTAAATCATTGTCAAAATACTTGCCTGAAGCAGTTTTGAACTCATCTGTCAGTGCTGCGCGAGTCAGTATTTCTGCCCCGATGCGGATATCACCACCGTTCACCCCAAAAGCCTGCTTTACCATTTTGCTGCCGAGCATTGACCCAGGGTTAATTGCGACGATCATAGGACCGTGATCCTTAAGGGAAAGCGCCAGACTGCGCGACCACATTGTAAGGGCTAGTTTGCTTTGTGCATAAGCTGCTCCGTCGGTCAGCTTGACTTGTCCAGCCAGTGCTTCTGTTTGGACGGTAGATTGAGCAGCGGAGGACAGATTAATCACCCTTCCTGAAGTACCGAGCAATGACAATAACCGTTGCGTAAGCAGATAGGGAGCGATGGTATTGACAGAAAAGCGTATATCAAGACCATCCTGGGTGACAGGAACGGGCGCATTATACACACCTGCATTATTGATTAGCACATCAAGTTTAGAGTGCTTTTCCGCTACAGCTTTCGCGAGTGCCTCGACATTATCCATGAGCGACAAATCGGCCATGTAAATTTCAATACGTCCGCCACCTTTGAGTTCAAGAAGCGTTTTTTGCACTTGTTCGAGCTTTTTTGGACTACGACCATGCAATAACACATGGTGCCCCAGCGAAGTAAGCATCTTCGCTGTTTCCAGTCCAATACCATCGGTAGAGCCAGTAATTAAAATAGTTTTTTGCATGGCTTTGTCTCCTTTATCCATTGAAGTATGGCAGGATCTCATCTGCTAAACGTTTCAGTGTTGTATCAATATCGGCTTTATTAAAGCGCAGATTCAGCGCAACATGATTGACACCAATCTCTTCCCGTGATTTTAAATAATCTCGAAGATGGTTGACTCCCAGTCTAAATCCTAAGTGTATAGGTTGGGGAGGAGCATTAGGTGATTCGACCAAATCAACATAAAGCGGTTCCATAATTGGTTGGGCAGACCTCCCTACTTTCCGAACCAGCTCTCGCCAATCATTGATAATTTTTGCCTGTAACACAGCATTACGAGGATAGAGCATCCAGCCGTCTCCATTTTGTGCAATCCACTCATGGGTTTGCTGACTATTTCCTGTAACAAGCAATGGCAGTTTTCTTGAATTAGGCTTAGGTAACATATCTATAGAGCCATTCGTGCCACCATAGGTATTCTCAAAATTTGGTGTATTATCGGCCATGAATCTAATATAGTCATAGCTTTCACGAAATCCTTTGCCCCGATCGGTAAAAGGTAAATTGAGTGCTGGATATTCTTCTTGTCGATCGCCAGAGGCAATGCCTAGAATGAGTCTTCCACCTGACAATACATCGGCGCTGGCTGCAGCTTTGGCAACGTGAGCTGGATGCCTCAACGGTAAAATAATACTAGCAACACCAAGTGCGACTCGCTCAGTTTTACCAGCGAGCAAACCCAAATAGACGAAGGGGTCGTAGATTTGACCAGCATCACCAAAAGACGGCACATTAAACGGTACATCACGCAACCAAACAGCAGAAAATCCCAGTTTTTCTACCAATTGAACGCGTTCTATGTGTTGAACCATGGAAGGCACCGCTCCTGAGGAGTAAGCCTCGATCGGTACTACTAATCCAAGGCTCAACCGTCCCAAACGAAATACTGAATTGTATCCTTTATTAATGGATTGAAACCCTAATTTGTTCGTTTTCTCAAGCATTTTAAATTCTAGTTAGTATAGCCTTCTGGCTATTGCTATTAGACATCTCCAGAAAAGAGGGAACAGGGGGGAGTAATTGATAATTTATAGATAAGAATTGATTTAATTTTTCATTAGCTCTCTGGCAGGTCGCCCATTAGCAGCCCAGTTAATGTTAATTATTCTCGTAGTCCTGCATAGTAATGGTAAGAATATACATTTTTTTCCCACACTCCCCACATTCCCCATACTTCCTATACCATTACTATGCACCACCATCATTATTCTTATGTTCACTTCTCCCCTACTGTCCTACTCCCCAGCTCAAGAAAATTCTGTTGAGTGCCCATTATTCGATTTCCTGAATAGCAATAACTCCTTGCTCCCAGTTATGCTGGTTCTCCATATCGTTTTGAAAGCCTTTGTCATCTGCGATTTGGAAACGCTTAATCGCTGGTGTTTTGCTTGTTGCCTGATAGAGCCAGTAAGCTTCTTCTTTGAGAGCATCTTCGATTGGTTTATCAATTGAAGCATAGACAGCCTGCTTACAAGCATTAATCGAATCAGCTGGGAAACGAGCAATGCGTTTTGCCAACTCATCGACATATGCACCAATCTTATCAGCATCAAGAGCTTTATTAATAGTGCCATAGGCTTCTGCTTCGTCCGCATCAAAATCACGGGCACTTAAAATAATTTCCAATGCCCGACCCAGTCCTGCCTGACGAGCCATACGTGATGCACCACCACCACAAGGCAGAATGCCCATACCGACTTCCATCTGCATGAACTTTGCCTTACCACGAGCTGCAAAGCGCATATCACAAGCTAGCGCAAATTCATGACCGCCACCGCGTGCGAACCCTTCGATTTTGGCAATAGTCACCTGTGGCAGTTGACTAATACGCTCCAGGGTTGTCTGTAGATAGAGCAGTTCTACCTCGTCGTGCGATACTGCTGTTGTAGACATATCTTTGAGGAAATTAGTATCAGCATGAGCTACAAAAATCTCTGGGTGCGCAGATTGGAAAACAACAACTTTGACGCTACGATCGCCCTCAAGTTTTTCTGCCAAACGATTTAGATCGTCTAGCATAGGAATGCCTTGAATATTTACAGGAGGGTAATCAAAAGTAACAGTAAGGACTGCTTCATCCTTTGTTGCCTTGAATGTAGTGTAGTCTTCGTAAGCCATATCTATAATTTTGCAAGTTGTTAAAAATTGGACATCTATAGCGCTACGCATTAAGGTTAGGACATTTATAAATCCTCAAATCTTTTGATAGTCTGCTGTTCCCAGTTAAGTGTTCCCTATTCCCGATTCAAGTAGTGCTATAAAAGTTCCCTTATGGGATACGTAATTGGGAAACTGCGTAGCTTCAGCTCGCAAAGGAACAATTGTGGAACACTTTTAAGTGTCGGCGAGCTAACCTTTGAGGGTGGGAAAAATTGTTTTATCCCCAAAACCTCTCACAAGGGAGTAAGGTTTGCCTCACTCAGGTTATTGGTCGGTAGTCTCGAAATTGCAAGGTCTCACCCCTCGTAAAACTGTTTAACAATTTATCTCTAGAACTTGAAGCTGATATGCACTCCAAGCTAGGGACTTTAACTATTGCCAATAACATAGCCACTTAAGACTTAAGTTTGTCAGCTAGCTTCACTTTGAGGCTTGAAGCCTCTGTTCGCTTTAGCACGGGGTGCTAACTGTTTTATGGGTTATATGATTAAAAGTATAATAAAAATCCAAATAATAACAAGTAGGCACAATTTTTTTATATAGTGACTTAAAAGTAACTATTGAAAGGTTTAGATAATTATGACGCAGAAAAATAATTACGATCATCCCTATGGGTGTTCTGTCGAAGTCACATTATCGGTGATTGGTGGACGGTGGAAACCTGTGATTATTTTTAATCTCTTGCAGAATGATGTGTTACGCTTCGGTGAGTTGAAAAAAAAAATTAAAGGTATTACGCAGCGTATGCTTGCTAATCAACTACGCGAATTGGAAAAAGATAATATTGTCGCGCGAAAAGTCTATGCTGAAGTACCGCCACACGTAGAATATTCCCTGACAAATTATGGTCGTACTCTGGAGCCAATTATGATTTCTATGAGAGATTGGGGTGCCGAGCATATGAATGTAAAATGTGATAAGTCCTCGTCTTTGTAAAACAATTCCCTAGAGAGTTGGGAACGAAATTTGGTGAGAAAGTTCTGGCCATTATTGAATTATGCGATCGCAAAAACAACTGAATCACTTCATCAAGTGAATATGTTTTTTTGAAAGCCAATAAAACCTGTAAACCGAACTGGCGATCGCCAGCCCGGTTTTAATAATTAACCAGATGCTTTATTACACATCGAAACTGGAGGCAACTCCACTATTAGTGCAAATAATTATGTCGAAGGGGCAGCAGAATGTATTGCTAAAGTTACTATAGCAATATGATTTGAGTTGTTAGATATTGGAGACTTTTAGGGAACACTTAACTGGGAACAGGGAACAGGGAAGAAGAAAATGTATTTTATTCATAAGATAACTGCTATATTCTATCCTTTTAAACAGCAGCTTTTTCAGGTTGGGGATAAAAATAGGAACTCTGGGAAGTCTTGAGCTGAGTCTGGGCAATGACATTTTTTTCAATGGTCTTTTCACCTAACAAACTTAAAACACAAAAAGCAATTTTTTGCATATCTTCTTGTTTGGGTAGTTTGAGAGGTAACTCCTGATGATTTAATGCTTGTTGTTGTTCTATTTTCTTCACAATTTGCATTGCAAAGTCAATAAATTCCCAAGCGGATGAAGACAATAGTTGCCAACCTTTAGACTTGTTATATTTAACTAAATTTAACGGAAGTTTTTGATGATTTATTCTTGCTGAAGTTACCCAAAGATAGATATTTTGGTTCCAAATAGAAGTAGATCGTCGAAATTTATTAATTTCTAGGGCGTCACAAATTCTCATTAACAATGCTGGTGTTATAATTGTTTGATCGCTTTGATTTTTTTTTGGTGGTATATTCTTTAATCGTTCGCAAACTTTAGCCATATTTTCTACATATAATGGCATTTCAACAATATCAATATTAAGCAAATTGAAAGCTAAGTACATCGACTCTTTGTTGGTTAGGGAAAGAGAGGGTATTTCTGGCTGAACATTTGCGACAAAATTTGTTGTTTCGGCTGATTTAAGTTTGAGTAAATTCGGGTTAAAGTTTAAAATATTTGCTGCTAAGTATTGAGGCTGATTAATATCAGCATAATCTGGAGATTTTTGAGTAACTTCAAATTGATTGTTCCTTAAGACTTGTCTGAAGTAAGCATATAGAGAGACAATCTTCATAAAAGAAAGATAAAAAAAACTAAGAGATGAATATAGTAAAAACCATCTTTTACTCACACTTTCTTCGTCTCTGACTCTAAAAATCCACAAGGGTTCTATCAGCAATAAACTCAGATTAATCATTAAAATAAACAACCAATTATTTGACCAATTCCAGTCATTTGTTTGAATCGATATTGATATGGCTAAAGGTAGAACTTGTAATAAAATAAATTGTCCTATTTCTCTGAGAGGAAAAAGCATCAATAAGCCAACTTTCTGTCTAAGAGACAATTTACTTTTACAAGCAAATAAAATTCGCCAACCATATTTCCAGCTTACTTGTAACCAACCTTGCGCCCATCTTGTTCTTTGTTTCCATAATTCTTGGAGATTATTAGGTGGCTGTTCATAACTCACAATATTGGAGTCAAAAGCTATTTTTGTACCACTTAACAAAGCCCTAATAGTTAAATCAATATCCTCAGTCAACATACTATGATTAAAAGATAGTTTTTTTAATACTTCTGTTTTGAAATAACCATTAGAACCACCAAAAATTGCAAAATTCCAGAGTCTTTGTCTGGCTTGGTGATGAATATTATACATTTGATTAAATTCAATGTTTAAAATTTTACTCATCTCAGAGTTAATTAAGGGTAAACAACTTCCCTGAACAATATCGTAACCTGTAGTTAATTTCGATAAAGCTTTGGAAAAATTTGTACCAAGAGGTTTATGATCGGCATCAAAAATAGCAGTATATTGAGTTGTTATTTTATCTAAAATATAGTTGATATTTTCGGCTTTAGATTTACTGTTTGGAACTTTAACTGCAACAATCGGTAATTTTTTAAGTTCGGCTTCTACAGGTAGAGATTTAGGAGTATTGTAAGGCAAGATAATCTCTAAAGGTAAATTTAAGGATAAAAAATGTTTGATTGTATCGAGGATTAAATATTGTTCTGCTGGTAAGTAAGCTGGAATAATAACAGTAAATTTATCTATTTTTTTGACTTCTGTAGAACTAGATTTGGGGAGAGCTGATAGATGTTCAACTAATCTCATTAGAGAAGAAAAACAAATAAATAAAACAGCAAAAATATAAAGAAAATAATTAATATTTACATGAATTAGTAGACATAATAGAATTGTTCCTAATGAAATTAATATCAAAAAAATTAAAAACAGTAAAATTATCAACATTATTCTACACAAATCAACAAAACTACTTGGCCAATAGATAAGCAGGGTATAATAATACCACTTCACTTTCCATAAGTCACAAATAGTTTTATGATCTCGGGTGTGAAATAATCGCCTAAAATTACTGTAGCTTCAAAGTTTTCAGCCCATAAATCTGATTTTTAATTTTTGACTTTCGTGAAACCGTATCATACCAGTTTGATAAATGTTTGCTATAAATAGGGAACTTTAATTCTAACTACTACCATGCACAATAAATACCTGTTACAAAAACTATTACCTCTTGCCTTTTTGTTCTTAACCTATCAACTCAGTCGGTGTAACATTATTTTGGGAAATTAGTATAAGATAACTCCTGGCTAACCTATTTTCTCAGGAAAGATACTCTTACAACTTTACACAAACTTCATATAAATTACTAATATCTTTACCAGTTCTTTATAAAAAGTATCCGGATGTCAGTGTAAGATGATACAAAAGCTAAATCAAAGTAATCAGGAACCTCATTAACTATAAAGTTAAGGTTCAACCTGGAAAACTATGCCTGTCAGTAGGTGGAGTTTCCACCAATTTCAAGCCTGTGGAGAAGATAAATTACAGACTGCGGTCAGTGGTCTTCTGTGTTTCGCTATGCTATATAAAACGGGCAGCGTTACGTCAGCAAAACAGGAACTGAGCTGCAAAAACCCTCTTGAGCAGGGCAAACGCATCTTATTTTGAAGTTCTGGCAGGGCAAGGATGTCAGGTGATTGAATATTTATGCTTATTACTTCTATAAATCTTAAGGGTAAAAGCTTCCAGAATTTAGATGGGTTTGCCCTGCCCTCTTGGGTAAGTTTGGGTAAGTTTAGTAGAACGGAGTTGTCACACACTGGTTGCTTTCGCCCGTTGCTGACATGAAACGCTCTGAGTAGCTAATCCAAAACCTGACCAGCCTAATATCAAAGGTAGCCTAAGTTATCAGTAAATGTTGAAGTTCTTAATCAAGATAGAGATAAATGATGAAATTTCCAAATATTCTGACCAATATCAATATATCGATATTTAAGATTGCTCCCATACTAATTGGAACTGTTTTAGTAAGTTCGCCTAGTTTAGCAGCGAGTTTTGCATCCTCTGAAAGTAAGGTAACAATTGATAATTTAAGTAAAAATCCTGATGGAGTAGTAGCAGTTGAGAGCACAGTTGAATCTTTTTCTATAAATGGGGGTGAAACTAATGCAGATGCTTTGGCTGAAGCAAATTTTGTCAGTGTTCCAGCTAATGCCGATAATTTATCTAAATCTGTAGTTGAGGGTACAGGTAACAGCTTTTTTGCTAGAGCAGAAAGCGCTTCCGCAGTTCTTGGTAATTTTTCGATACTACCAGGGGAAACATTTTCTTTCGATTTTATGGTAGATTTTAACCTAAAAACCTCAATTAATAGTTTAAATAAAAGTGCTAATGCTGGGGGAGATGTCAGCTTTTTTATCCTTGAGATCGTAGGTGAGGATACAGATATTTTGTTAGATTCTTTTACTGTATCTGGTAACTTGCAAACTGCAGGGGATAATGACTTTTTTGATTTCACTCAGAATATTGATGGGAATAATTTCACTATAATTGATGATTCGGTCGATCTCTCTTTTGGTAGTCTGGAAGAATATGTTTCCGCATCTTTTGATGGTTCATATCAGATAACTTTTGATAGTAACCAGATAATAAATATACTTCTACTAGAAGTCAAAGCAAATTATGCACAGGTAAGTGCTCCCGAACCATCAACTACTATAGCTTTTCTGTTGTTTGGTGCTCTAGGTGTTAGCACAAGGTTCAAATCAAGAATTAATCGCACTCTTCTAAGATGAGGAATGATTACGAGGTTTCATTAATGGATAATGGATAATTGATAATGGATAATTACCTCTCCCTTTTAGGG
>NZ_JBNHEP010000166.1:0-10861 GCF_050015995.1 Dapis brunnea BLCC-M229
AATCAAACCGCTGGTGGCAATCAAAATATCGGCAACGTTACTCAAACAGCAGGCAGTGATGCCATCAATAATCAAACCGCTGGTGGCCAACAAAACCTAGGAGAAATTAATCAAAATTTTGGCAATGAATCAATCAATATTCAGAGCCAAGAAATCAATCCAAATACCAGCCAGACATCAGTCAATTTTAATTACACAACCGCCAGTAACAACAACCAAATTACAAACACTGCTACAGCCAAAGAAAAAACCGAAGAATCTATTAACACCATAACTAATACCCAACAAATATTAAACATAGTTGATACAGTTAATACCAAACCTATAACAGTAGCTACAGGTTCAGAGCAAATTATAACAATGTTAGAGAAAAGTCGTATCAAAGAATATTCAGATTACTTTGGAGAAGACTTTAAGGAACAATTAGTCAATACAAAAAATGTCCGAGATATTTTGACCGATATGGCTGCTAAAACCGGAAAAGAATCTGCTGTTGTTTATATTAATTCTCATTCAGACCAATTGCAGATAATATTATATACCAAATCAGGTCAGCCAATTATTAAAATTATTCCCGAAGCTAACCGCAAAAAACTCATGAAAACTGCTCTAAAATTACGGGCACATATTACAAATCCGGCTCGTCGTTTTACTGATAGTTATCTGCCACCAGCACAACAATTATATGATTGGTTAATAGCTCCTATCTCAGCAGAATTAGAAGTAGCAAATATTGATACTTTACTGTTTAGTATGGATGAAGGTTTACGAACTTTACCTGTAGCAACATTACATGATGGGGCACAATTTTTAATTGAAAAGTATAGCCTCAGTTTAATTCCCAGTGTCAGTTTAATGGATAGTAACTATCGCCCACTTCAAGATACTCAGGTATTAGCAATGGGAGCCAGTGAATTTATAGAACTAGAGCCATTACCAGCAGTACGTGTAGAATTAAAAACAATTTCCCAAAAGTTATGGCAAGGTAGCAAATTTATCAATGAAAACTTTACTCGCAATAACTTGTTAAATGAACGAGAAAATTATCCCTATCCGATCATTCACTTAGCTACTCATGCAGAATTTTTACCTGGTAAGGCGAGTAATTCATATATTCAACTGTGGGGAACAGACCAAATCAAGTTAGACCAAGTGCGGGAATTAGGCTGGAGTAAACCTGCGGTAGAATTGTTAGTATTGTCTGCTTGTCGCACTGCAATAGGAGATAGAAATGCAGAATTAGGGTATGCGGGGTTAGCAGTAGCAGCAGGAGTGAAGTCAGCTTTAGCAAGTGTGTGGTATGTGAGTGATGAAGCTACGTTGGGGTTAATGACAGAGTTTTATACTCATTTGAATAATGCTAAGATTAAGGCAGAGGCGCTAAGACAGGCACAGTTAGCCATGTTGCGAGGAGAGGTAGTTATTGTAGATGGGGAATTAAGGGGAAGTGGAGCGCGTGGTGTGGTGGTGTTACCGTCGGCATTAGGGAAGTTTAGTAATCATAATTTATCTCATCCTTATTATTGGGGAGGTTTTACTATGGTTGGTAGTCCTTGGTAATTAAATTTTGTCAGTTTTGTATACATCAGGGAGAGCATAGACTGATTTTATGCAATTGTCTTAAAGTTATTTGAGACAATAATAGAACAGAGATTGTTTTATAGCTTCCCTATGTCTTACTTTTTACCATTTTTTTAACTTTTAGTATTGAATATTTTTATGAAACCTAATTTTGCAGATTCTTACAAAATCACAGCTCTGACTATAATTCTCAGCACATTAGCAGCAGCACCCGCCAAATCTCAACCCATAACTCCAGCTAACGACGGCACAGGAACAAGTATAAATCAAAATGGCAATCAATTTAATATCCAAGGTGGTACTCGCAGTGGGGCCAACCTCTTCCATAGTTTTGACAAATTCAATGTCAACTCTGGCCAAACAGCCAATTTTATGACCACCCCAGACACCCGCAACATTCTAGGGCGAGTCACAGGAGGTAATGCTTCTTATGTTAACGGTCTCATCCAAGTCATCGGTGGTAATTCCAACCTCTTCTTAATGAACCCCGCAGGCTTAATGTTTGGTTCAAATGCCAGCCTCAATATACCAGCCTCATTTAGTGTTACGACCGCTACAGGTATTGGTTTTGACAGTAATAATTTCTGGTTTCAAGCAATGGGGACAAACGACTATGGTAATTTAGTCGGAGACCCCAGTGGCTATCGTTTCAATGTTTCTAACCCAGGGGCTATAGTTAACGAAGGAAATTTAAGTTTAAACCCCGGAGAAAATTTAACTTTATTAGGTGGCACAGTTATTAATACTGGGGAACTCTCTACAGCAGGGGGCAACATTACTATTGCAGCAGTAGAAGGTGGTAGTGTCTTAAGAATATCTCAACCGGGACATTTATTAAGTTTAGATGTAGACTCCTCTGTGGCGAGTAGTCGGGATATGTCTGAGTTTAGTCCCCTATCTTTACCAGAATTATTAACAGGTGGGGAAGAAACTCATGCCTCGTCTGTCATAGTTAATGCTAATGGTGAAATAGTATTGAGTGACTCAAATACTCTAGTTGCTGATGTACCAGGAAGTGCCATTACTTCTGGAAGCATCAATGTTTCGCTCCCCCCTAACCCCCCTTACGAAGGGGGGGATAATAGTCTCCCCCTTAGCAAGGGGGACGGAAGGGGGATCGGAGGTCAAGTAAATGTTTTAGGCGATCGCGTAGCTCTCATTAACGGCAATATCAACGCCAATGGCATCAACGGAGGTGGAACAGTATTAATAGGAGGCGACTTTCAAGGTAATGGAATTGTGCCTAATTCTCAGCATACTTCTGTGAATAATAATTCATTTATTTCTGCGGATGCTATTAATAATGGAGATGGAGGAAGGGTAATAATTTGGTCAGATGGAATTACTGATTTTGGCGGAAATATTAGTGCCAAAGGAGGAGAATTTTCTGGAAATGGAGGGTTTGTTGAAGTTTCGGGCAAACAACAATTAATATTTGATGGAAATGTTAATGTTAGTGCAGCTTTAGGAAATACAGGAACAATTTTATTAGACCCAGAAAATATAATTTTAGGAGGCTCAGAAAGTAACACTTCCCTAGAAAATACTGAGGGTAATATTATTCTCCTAGCTGATAACGATATAACAATCAATGAAAATATAGAAACTGACTCATCTGTAGAATTAAAAGCTGGTCGAAGTATTAATATAAATGCGGATATTGACACATCAGTTGGGAATGGAAATATTGATTTGTTTGGTAATAATGATGAGATGAATTTTGCTAACCGGAGTAACGGAAAAGCTTCGATAAATCAATTGGATGGAACAACATTAAATGCAGGAAGTGGCACGATTAATATTCAGTTGGGAAATTTAGGAGAAGTAGGAGATATAAATCTGGCTTCTTTGACAACAACAGGGCAAGTTTTAGTTAATGCTAATGGGGGAAATATTGCCAGAGTTTCTGAGAATTCAATTATTAATGCCGGGAGTGTTTTATTTCAAACTTCCGGGAATGGTGGAATAGGTTTAACTGATGCGCCTTTGCAGTTGAATGTAGAAAATTTAGAAGCAGTTTCTGGTAGTGGTGGAGTGTTTTTTGATGTGTTTAGAGACGTAAATATTGGTGGTGTAAGTGAGGAGGTTGTGGGTATTTCCAGCAATGATGGAGGGGATATTACTCTTGAGAGTCAAGGAGATGTGACTGTTACTGAAGACATTAAAGCTGATGTTGTTACTGATGGTGAAACAGGAGGTGATATTAATATTAATGCTAAAAACCTTTCTGCTATTGATGGTGCTAGGATATCTGCTAGTACCTTTGCAAAAGGGAATGCAGGAAACATCAATATTACAGCAGAAGATACTGTAATATTTGATGGAGTATTCAATGATTCCCCCAGTGGGGTATTTAGTGCCGTCAGACCAGAAGTACTAGGTGATGCTGGGGATATAACTATTAAGACAGGTTCTCTAACAGTTAAAAATGGTGCTCAGATAGCTTCCAGTACATTTGGCAAAGGAAACCCAGGAAATGTGGAGATTAATGCTACTGAGACTATACTCTTTGATGCAGGAGGATCAGATTTTACTGGAGCATTTAGCTTCGTGGAAGAAGGAGCAGAAGCGAATGCTAATGATAGTAGGATAACTATTACCACTCGCTCTCTGGAAGTTAAAAATGGTGCTAAGATATCTGCCGGTACCAATGGCAATGGGGATGCAGGAGATGTGATTATTACTGCGACAGATACTGTATTCCTTGATCAAGCATTCCCAAGTATCCGCAGTGGGGTATTGAGTGCCGCTGGCCCACAAGCACGAGGAAATGCTGGGGATATAACTATTACCACTCGATTTCTGGAAGTTAAAAATGCTGCCTCGATATCTGCCGATACCAGAGGTACGGGGAATGGAGGAAATGTGGAGATTACTGCGACAGATACTATATTGTTTGACGGGGCATTGCCAAATAGCCGCCGTAGATCGGGGGTAGATAGTACAGTCAGAACGGGAGGAGTAGGTGATGCTGGGAATATAACTATTAAGACAGGTTCTCTAGAAGTTAAAAATGGTGCTCGGATAGGTTCCCAGACCGAGGGCACAGGGAATGGAGGAAACGTGACTATTACTGCGGATACTATATTGTTTAACGGGACACCCTCAAATGGTAGATCCAGTAGCGCATTGACTACTGTCAGACCAGGAGCAGTAGGTAATGCAGGGAATGTGATTATTACTACAGGCAGTCTAGAACTTACTAATGGTGCTGCAATAGATTCCCGGACCGATGGCAAAGGGAATGCAGGAAATGTGGAGATTACTGCGACAGATACTGTATTGTTTGACGGGGGTGGTAGTGGAACTAGAATCAGTCGCGCATCTAGTTCTGTCAGACCACGAGCAGAAGGGAACGGAGGGAATGTAAGTATTACTACAGGCAGTCTAGAACTTACTAATGGTGCTCTAATATCTTCCAGTACCGAGGGTAAAGGAGACGCAGGTAATATATTTATCAGAACGCATTCTCTACTAAAAATCAATGAAAACGCCAGCATCTCAGCTTTCACTGAAACCAAGGGAAAAGGAGGCAACGTCATTATTACCGCCCCAGAAAACCTCAACATCACCGGCAATGGAGAAATAACAGTTAGTAGTAGGGGAGCAGGCAACGCCAGCCAAATAGACATCCTCAGCCCCAACATCACCCTCTCCGACGGCATAGACATCACAGCCTTCACCGAAAGCACAGGTAATGCAGGTATCATCAACCTAGAAGGAGACAACATCAACATCCAACCCAACACCCGCATACTAGCCTTCACCGAAAACGAAGGAGACGGAGGCAACATCACAGTCAGAGCCACAGAAACACTAAACCTAGACGCAGACAGCCAACTATCAGTAGAAACCAACAGAGGTGGAAAAGCCGGAAACATAGAAATCAACACCCCCCAACTAACCATCGGTCAAAACGCCCAAATAAGTGCCACAGTCAACATCGGAGCCACCAGCACTGAGCCTGGAGGCAACATCACCATCAACACAAATGAATTAAACATTGCAGGAGAACTCGGAATATTTGCTGAAACCGAAGCCACAGCAGACGCAGGTAGTCTTACCCTCAGCCCCTACAAAACTAACCCCAACCTAGACATCACCTTCACCAATGACGGCTTTATCTCAGCTTCCACAAGTTCCACAGGCAACGGAGGCAACATTAATATATCAGCTCCAGAAACCATCAACATTCAAGGAAACGGCTTCATCGCTGTAGAAACCACTGACATTGGCAACGCCGGTACTATTAACATAGACACAAAAAACCTTACCCTATCCGACCAAGTAGCCATAAGCGCTTCCACAGAAGACAAAGGCAACGCTGGAGTTATCAACATTAACACAAACAACCTCACCCTAGAAACCGGAACAAGTCTCACCACCGAAACCAACGATGCAGGAAAAGCAGGAGAGATAGAAATAAATACCAGACAACTAACCATAGGCGAAGACGCCCAAATAAGTGCCACCGCCAGAGAAGGAGCTACTAACACGGAAGCAGGCGGCAACATTACCATCAACGCCACAGACTTATTCATCTCAGGGCGACTCGGAATATTCGCCGAAACCGCAGGAGAGAGTCCTGCTGGCACCCTAACCCTCAACCCATACAGAAGAGATGGGGGGATGGGGAGAGGGGGAGATGGGGAGAGCAGAAGACAACTAGGTACATTTGACTCAGACCTCAACATCACCTTCACCGAACAAGGCTTCATCTCTGCTCGCACCACCTCTATAGGAGACGGAGGCAATATCAATATATTTGCCCCAGAAAACATCAACATCTCAGGAGACGGTTTTATCTCAGTTGAAACTACAGGAGCAGGCAACGCAGGCACCATCAACATCGAAACCGAAAACCTCACAATAGCAGAAAATACCACGATATCTGCATCCACATCCGATAGTGGAGATGGAGGCAGTATCAACATTAACTCCACAGAAACGTTCCAACTAGAAGGTCAAATTTTAACAGAAACCACAGGTACAGGCAACGGAGGAGCGATCGCTATCAACACAGGAGAACTGACAGCCCCAAATAGCACCATAAGTGCAAAAAGCACCGATGCTGGAAACGCAGGTACAATAGACATCACTGCCCAAGAAAATATTACTACAGGAATGATTTCCTCCCAAGCCAACAATCAAAATGAAACCGCTGATGGAGGCAATATTACCATTACCAGCGAACGAGGAGAAATTAATGCCACTCAACCAATTCAATCATTTTCTGAAACAGCAAACGCCGGAGATGTTACCCTGAATGCACAAAACAATATAACCACTGATACCATAAGTTCCCACGGTCAAAAACAAGGCGGTGAAATTACTATGACATCAGAAACCGGAAACATAGACACCAGCAATGGCAACTTCCTAGCCAACTATTCAGGAGGAGGCGATGCAGGCAACGTTAGCCTGAGTGCGCCCAAAGGAGACATCACCACAACTGACATTTTCTCTTTCGCCGATGGGGACGGAGGTGAAATAAGTCTTAAAGCAGGAGGCGACATTAACATTATAGAAGGCAGTAATATAATTTCCGCCTCCGAACCCCCAGGGGAGCAGGGGAGCGCGGGAGTGGGGAGAGGGGGAGTAGGGAGCGGGGGAGTAGGGAGAGGGGGAGTAGGGAGCGGGGGAGTAGGGAGAGCGGGAGATATTATTCTCGAAGCAGGTAACAACATCAATACCACAACTGCCCAAATATATTCTGGTGCAGACGTTGGTGACACAGGGAAAATTGATATTATTGCGGAGGGTGGTATAGAAACAGGAGAAATAAACCTAGCATCAGGTTTTGTCAGAAACAGAGTAACAGTAAACGAAAACTTCACTCTCATTCCGATACCAGGAGAAGAAGCAACCCAAGGAGTTGCCGGAAATATTACCCTCCGCAGCAATAACAGCACAATAGACACTACCGCTGGAACCATAAACTCCCGTTCCCCAGACGGCACAGGAAATATTACCCTCAACGCCAGAGAAAATATTACCACAGGCAAACTAGAAGCAAGCGCCCTTAACCCCAACCAACCAACAACAGGCGGAGATGTCAGCATCACAAGTATTCAAGGACAAATCAACGCTACCGAAGCCATAGAAACCTTCTCAGAAAGAGGAACTGCCGGAAATGTTAATCTAAAAGCAGAAGGTTCGGTAAATATAGAAAACATACTCTCTCAAGGAAGACAACGAGGAGGCGATATAACTATAGATAGTCGCAGTGAAAACAGCATCAACGCTCAAGGAGAATTAAACACATTTTCCACAGAAGGAATAGCAGGAGATGTCAACCTCACATCCCCAGGAAATATAACTATTAACGGCATTCGCTCAGAAGGAATGCAACAGGGAGGGACTATTACAGTAGAAAGTGAAATTGGAGAAATCACCTCAACAGAAAACATAGACTCATTCTCAGAGCAAGGAATTGGAGGAAATGTGCTTCTCAATGCCTCAGAAAGTATCAATCTAGCAAATGTGTCATCCTTTGGAGCAACAGAAAGTGGAGACTTAATCATTCAAAGTCGCACAGCACAAGTAAATACAGGTAACGTTACCACAGAAGCACCAGCAGGAAGTAGTGGCAGCATTATCATCAACGGAGAAGAAGTCGGCACGGGAGACTTAAGCTCTATTGGCACAACCAGTGCAGGTGAAATTAATGTCGAAGCTACAGATGGCTCCATCACAACTTATGATATTGAAATTAGCTCTGATGGAACAATAGGAAATTTAGCACTCAGAGCAACAGAGGATGTTACCACAGGAGATATTAATCAAAATGCAGGAGAGGGAGATGCAAATATTAACATTGAGTCGGGAGAAGACCAAACCACAGGAGATATTAATCAAACAGCAGAGAATGATACTAACAATATTCAAACGGCAGAAGGTGACTTGACTACAGGAGATATTACTCAAACTGCGGGAAATGATACTAACAATATTCAAATTGCAGAAGGCGACCTAACTACAGGAGATATTACTCAAACTGCGGG
Organism: Dapis brunnea BLCC-M229; assembly: GCF_050015995.1. NCBI lineage: Bacteria > Bacillati > Cyanobacteriota > Cyanophyceae > Oscillatoriales > Microcoleaceae > Dapis > Dapis brunnea. Next base: position 8,586 of record NZ_JBNHEP010000166.1, read on the forward strand.
GAATAATACTAACAATATTCAAATTGCTGAAGGCAATCAAAATATCGGCAATGTTACTCAAACTGCGGGGAATAATACTAACAATATTCAAATTGCTGAAGGCAATCAAAATATTGGCAATGTTACTCAAAATGCGGGTAATGATGCTAACAATATTCAAATTGCTGAAGGCAATCAAAATATCGGCAACGTTACTCAAAATGTGGGTAATGATGCTACTAATATTCAAACGGCACAAGGTAATCAAAATATCGGCAATGTCACTCAAAATGCTAGTAATAATACCATCAATATTCAAACGGCAGGTAGTCAGCAAAATCTAGGACAAATAAATCAAACTTTTGGCAATGAATCTATCAACATTCAACTGCCAGAAATAAATCAAAATCCAGATAATACTTCATTAATTCCTAATAACAATACACCCATAATTAACCAGATACTGAATCAAGAAAATCCTGGGAATAATAATATCAATATCCCAAGTAATTTAACTAATAATACCAATCTCCTCAATCAGATTGCCAACAATAATAATCCCAGTATAAATCCCTCAACTACAAATAATTTATTAAACTCTACTACCTCCAATTTGATTTCCACTATTACCCCCAGTAACAACAACCAAATAACAAATACACCTATTGCTCAACACCAAAAACAAGAATCTATCAACCATACTACCCATACCCATAAAATTTCCAAAAGAATTGATTCTGTTCATAGTAATTCTCTTACAGTAGCCACAGGTTCAAACCAAGTAATAACCATGTTAGAACAAAATCGTACTAACGAATATTCTAATTACTTGGGAACAGATTTAAAAGAACAATCTCTCAGCACAAAAAACGTCCGAGAAATCTTAAAAGATATGGCTGCTAAAACCGGAAAAGAATCTGCCATTGTATATATTAATGCTTATCCAGAGCAATTACAAATAATCTTATATACCAAAGATGGTCAGCCAATTATAAAAACTATTCCCGAAGCTAACCGCAAAAAACTGATGAAATCTGTCTTGAAGTTGCGTGCTCAAATCACAAATCCAGTCCGTCGTTATACTGATAGTTATCTGCCACCAGCACAACAATTATATGATTGGTTAATCGCACCTATATCAGCAGAATTAGAAGTAGCAAATATCGATACTTTACTGTTTAGTATGGATGAAGGTTTACGAACTTTACCTGTAGCAGTATTACATGATGGACAAGAATTTCTCATAGAAAAATATAGTATTAGTTTAATTCCCAGTGTCAGTTTAATGGATAGTAACTATCGCCCACTTCAAGATACTCAGGTATTAGCAATGGGAGCCAGTGAATTTCTGGAACAACAGCCATTACCAGCAGTACCTGTAGAATTAAAAACAATTTCCCAAAAGTTATGGCAAGGCAGCAAATTTATCAATGAAAACTTTACTCGCAATAACTTGTTAAATGAACGAAAAAATTATCCCTATCCTATCATTCACTTAGCTACTCATGCAGAATTTTTACCTGGTCAGGCGAGTAATTCATATATTCAACTGTGGGGGAGCGAACAAATCAAGTTAGACCAAGTTAGAGAGTTGGGTTGGAGTCAACCTGCGGTAGAATTGTTAGTATTGTCTGCTTGTCGCACTGCAATAGGAGACAGAAATGCGGAATTAGGGTTTGCCGGATTAGCAGTCGCAGCAGGAGTAAAGTCAGCTTTAGCAAGTGTGTGGTATGTGAGTGATGAAGGTACGTTGGGGTTAATGACGGAGTTTTATACTCATTTGAATAATGCTAAGATTAAGGCAGAGGCGCTAAGACAGGCACAGTTAGCAATGTTGCGAGGAGAGGTAGTTATTGTAGATGGGGAGTTAAGGGGAAGTGGAGCGCGTGGGGCAGTAGTGTTGCCATCGACGTTAGGAAAATTTGGGAGTCAAGATTTTTCTCATCCTTATTATTGGGCTGGTTTTACTATGGTTGGTAGTCCTTGGTGATTGAAGAAGGAGTCAGATCAAATCCGGTAGCATTGGTGTAATTAGATAATAAGAGTCTGGGGAGTGTGGGAAGGGTGGGGAGACAGAGAAAGTAGTGGAAATAATTATACCTGTATCTTTCTTTACTTGTCTGCTCAAAGTCCTAACTTTTTGGTAACTCTTGCTGAAAAATTTGCACTTTTTTTCGTTCCACAAAGGCTAAAACATTTATATGTCAGTGCTTTTAGATTTAATCAGCAAACCCTATTTAGTGAAAAATCTAATCTTCCTAGATTGAAGAAATTAATTATCAGACTTGATTGATTTT
>NZ_JBNHEP010000167.1:0-3917 GCF_050015995.1 Dapis brunnea BLCC-M229
ACAACTGATGGTACAACTGATGCTGATGCAGGCACAACTGATGGTACAACTGATGCTGATGTAGGTGCAACAGATGGTGTTATAACAGCTAGCCAAGTAACAGTAACAGGCAGAATTGCTGGTACTAAATTTAGTGACAACAATGGTAACAATGCAGTAGATCCAGGTGAACTTGGCCTACCTGGATTCACTATATATCTAGACCTTAATAATAATCAAGTTCTAGACTCAAATGAACCCACATCTATTACTGCTCCAGATGGTAGCTATAGCTTTGAAGCTTTACCACCTGCTACTTATGTGGTCAGAGAAGTGCAGCAAGCAGGCTTCACGCAAATCACTCCAGATCCAATAATTACAATAGTTGGGGGTGAAAATGTTGATTTCGTTAATATTGGGAACCAACCAGGACCAGGAATAAATCCTCCACCCACTCTTCCCCCAGGCGAAACCCCTGTCGTAGATACTGATAGCAGAGGTACAATTACTGGGGTTAAATTTGATGATCGCAATGCTGACGGTTTAGCAGGTCCTGACGAACCAAGACTCATAAATGTCGAAATTTTTGTAGACCTAAATGATAATGGTTTCGCAGATGCTAATGAACCAGTTACCCGAACAGATCCTAACGGGGAATATCGGTTTACATTACCACCAGGAAACTTCAGAGTATTAGAAACACCACCTGCTGGTTTTATTAACACTACTCCTACTCCCCTAGTTTCAGTTGTTCCTGGTCAGACTGTCGTCTATAACTTTGGCGATACCAGTATCTTTGACCCCAACACGAGCATTAGTGGTTTCATCTTCACTGATGAGAATAACAATGGAATTCGGGACTTTAGCAGTAGCGCCGAAGACCTAAATGGTAATGGGGTATTAGATCCAGGGGAAGACCTCAACGGTAATGGTGTACTTGATGGACAAGTATTCACGGAAGCAGGTATTCCTACAGCTCAAGTTTTCTTAGATATAGATGGTGATGGACGACTCGATAGCAATGAAGACCTCAACGCTAACGGAGCACTAGATGAAGGCGAAGATATAGATGGTGACGGTGTACTCGATCTAGACGAACCCGAAACCTTCACAGACCCTAATGGTCGTTACATATTTAATGGTGTAACGCCTGGTAATTACACAGTTGATGTTGTTCTGCAAGAAAACTTATCCCTAACAGGTCGAGACATAGACGGCGATGGTACAATCGATGGAGACGAAACTGACGCTCGCCCAATTATTAATGTTACTGTAGGCGAGGTTCCACCCGACCCCAATATCTCACCAACACCAATTAATCTTCCCTTTGGTCAAAGTCTAACAGATGTTGATGTAGGTGTTAACGTCACATCACCAGAGGCAGATACTGTTAGTGGTATTGTATTTGGTGACAACAACGGTAACGGACTATTTGAACCTTTGAAAGGGGAAGTTGGTTTACCTGGTGTTGAAGTCTTCCTAGACACAAAAGCAGATGGTCAGATACAAGGCTTTGAACCAAATCAAATTAGTGGTCCTGGTGGTACTTATGGTCTAGATGTGTCTGATGTAGATTCAGGTTCCTATCAGCTTCTACAAATTCTCGATCGCACAGGTTTCATTCAGACAACTCCAACAGCTTTGGTAACTGTTGGTGATGGTCTCAGTACCGTTTATAACTTTGGAAACCAACCACAAACCTTAATTACTGGAACTGTATTTGAAGACTTTAACAGTAATGGTATCCAAGACTTTAGCGATACTAATGGTAATGGTATCCTTGACCCTGATGAATTTGTAGAAAGGGGTGTACCTGGTTTCCAAATCTATGTGGATATAAATGAAAATGGCATTCTTGATAACCGAGATATTGAGCCTAATGCCTTCACAGATACTAACGGAGATTATGCAATTGTTGGTCTTCTACCAGGTACTTACACATTGCGACTCATTCCACGAGATGTTATTACAGATCCCAACGATCCAAACGCAGTTTCACAAGGCTTTATTTCTACAACTCCAACAGATCTGACAATTACTGTTGACCAGTTTGAGAACTCTAACCTGGTAATTGATTTTGGGCAATCTCCGGTACTTCCTCCTGCTGTCCGTGCTAATATTTCTGGTATTGCATTTATAGATGATAACGGCGATGGAGTGGCAGACCCAGGTGAGCTGCAACTGCCTAATGCTACTATCTACATAGATGCCAACGAGAACGGGGAACGAGATGATGATGAACGATTTGCTTTCACCGACCAATTTGGTCGCTATGAAATCCCTAATATCGATCCAGGAACTTATATTGTTCGTCAGGAACCACTACCTGGTTTCACTGACTCTACAACTCCAGCTCCTGTTGTAGTTACCTTGGCAGCAGGGGATAACGCTGACTTTGTTAACTTTGCTAACAATCCCACAAATCTGCCACCTGCTGTGCTTCCTGTTGTCGATCTTGGTGGTATTGTTTTCAACGATATTAATGGTAATGGTCTGATCGAGCCAGGAGAGAATGGTATTCCTGGTGTTACCGTATTCCTAGACCGCAACGGTAACTTAATCCTTGATAATGAGGAACGTGAGACGGTTACAGATTCCTTGGGAGTATACGACTTCGCAGATATACCACCTGGCACTTATACAGTTCGACAGGTGCCACCACCAGGTTTATTCCAAACTACTCCAGACCCAACTGTCACCCTATTTGCAGGAGATGATGCTAACTTTGTCAACTTCGGTAATAGCACTACTCCAGGTATAACACCACCACCACCATCTACAGGTATTGGTAGTATTAGTGGGGTAACTTTTGAAGACCTCAATGGCAACGGTTTCCTAGATGGTGGTGAAACTGGTATTGGTGGTATTGTTGTTTACTTCGATCAGAATAACAACTCTGTTCGAGATGCTGATGAAATATTTGTTGCTAGTGATGTCAATGGCAACTATGGTTTCTCAAACTTAGCAGATGCTAGTTATACAGTTCGGCAAGACCTAAACCCAGAGCAGGCAGCAATATTTAATCAAACTGTTCCTTCTGATAATCCTGGTGGACCAATCTTTATCAGCACATTTGGTGGTGTTGATGTTCCTGGTGTGAATATTGGTAATATCCGTATATAATATCTAGATTTATCTAGTGTTTGGATAACACCAGAACTCAGGATCAAAACTGAGACTAAACTTAAAAATTCAATCTTCAGCGTGGTCAATCATTATTTAAGATTTGACTACGCTTTTTTTTCAAGCTTTCAGCTTTCAGCACTCAGCAATCAGCAATTCTGCAAATTTTCCCCTGTTCCCTAAAATTTTTATTGTGGGTATTCAAAGAAACATGATCAGGACTTACGCAAAAAATGAAATTATACGCCATCTGTAGGGGTTAACGGCCGTTAACCCCTACTATATAATGAAACCCGCTGTAAGATAGACATTTCATGGGCTAAAGCCCAACTACAAACAAAAACTTTTTTATCACTTAATTATTTAGACATGATATTAGTATTAAATTTGACAAATTGTCCAGTGAGAAAGCTTTACAATATATACGGAGAAACTAGGATAAATTTTCTTATTAAAACAATTGTCTATAGCAACTTCTAGTCCTAAATGTCCAGCTCATATACTGAAGTTGGATAATGGTCTAACAGTTATTCATCAGTATATTTCAGCCACTCCGGTAGTGGTCGTAGATGTGTGGGTAAGAGCAGGCGCTAGGCAAGAACCTGATCGCTGGTCAGGCATGGCCCATTTCCTAGAACACATGATTTTTAAGGGAACAGAAAAATTAGGTCCCGGTATATTCGATCAAATAATAGAAAACCGTGGTGGAATAGCAAATGCAGCTACTAGCCACGACTATGCTCACTTTTTCATTACCACTGCGTATCCACTCAATATGATGGGGTAGGGAATGATTATAACTGCCAAGACCAATC
>NZ_JBNHEP010000168.1:0-2438 GCF_050015995.1 Dapis brunnea BLCC-M229
AAGGCACAGATAACTCAGACTAGACCAGGATTTTTACACCGATGCACCGATTATTAATAAGGCAGAAATAAATAATCAAGAAAAAAATATTTGTTTTTCATTATCTTGTGATCCTGAAAAACTGTTGCCTGGTTTTTACTAATGAAATTTCTGGTGATGATTGCCAATTTTTATCGAGCATTTTTTGATAGCTAGACCTAGTTTATCCAGTTTAGTTACTTTGAATGCTCTAGTATAAATTACTTTCCATTTCTGCATAAATAAATTAATTTGATTTCCCAGGATAATTTGTCACTTAGAGAATCAAAAAAATCTCAAAAAATTCCAAATAGTAGGTTGACAAAGTAGGCTTGACAAGATATTATAAATATAATGGAAAAGGTGCGCTCATATATAGTCACAATCTAGTGGCCGAAAAATCAATAAAAATAGTATTTGCCCTCAGTCAATAAAATGCTACCTGGAATAACTTTGAAAAATCGCTATTGCATCATTAAATCTCTAGGAAAAGGAGGTTTTGGTGATACTTATTTAGCTCAACATGCAAGACTTACCAGGAAAACCCAAATGTGTAGTCAAACATCTCAGACCAAAATCCTCAAACCCAGGCATATTACCCATAGCTCAAACCTTATTCGAGAGAGAAGCAAATACCGTTCTTAGAAACCTATGATTATCTATATAAATCTATGATTTTCTCTAAATAATCTGTTCTATTCCTGCTTCAACCTGGCAACGTCGGCGTTATCCAGTCCACAAGCTGTCACGGACGAACTGCGCGCCATAGCTAAATTTAACGCTGCATTCAAATCTCGGTCGCAGCTAAAATTGCAGTGTTCGCATTTGAAAACGCGCTCTGATAAAGACAGAGACTCTTTAACAGTTCCACACCTACTGCAAGTCTTAGAACTAGGAAACCATCTATCAACAATGATTAAGGATGAACCGTACAACTCACACTTGTACTCTAACTGTCTACTAAACTCGTAAAACCCCATATCTGCAACAGCCTTAGCTAGCTTGTGATTTGCCATCAGTCCTGATACATTTAAGTCTTCTATTACTATTTTGCTGTGGTTTTTAGCCAAATAGGTTGTTAGTTTATGCAACGTATCTTTCCTGATGTTAGCTATTCTATTATGTAACTGAGCTATTTTTAGCTGTGCTCTTTTCCAGTTATTGGAAAATTTGGTTTTATGCCTGTTCAAGTATTGTAACCGAGAGAGTTTAGCTTCTAATTTTCTATAAGATTTAGCACCAACAAAAACAGTAGATAACGTAGCTAATGATTTTACTCCTAAATCTACACCAACTACATCTACTGAGAAATCAGTAGTTTGAGCCGTAGTTTCTATTTTGAAACTAACAAACCATCTATCGGCTTTCTTGGCTTAAGTTACAGACTTAGGAGTAACATTATCTGGCAGTACTTCATAAGTTTTAATCCATCCAATCCGAGGTAATTTTATATGATTAAAACCTACTGATATCGAACCATCTAAAGTGAAACTATCATCTCTACCTTTTTTCTTGAATTTAGGTTGACCAGAAATTTTGGTGAATCTTCGTTTCCAAGCTAGAGATAAATACCTCAAAGCATATTGAGGCGCTGTTTTTGATACTTCATAGTACCAATAGTTATTCGGTTTAACCATTGCCACTAAAAGTTTATGCAGGTCAATTGCAGTAGGAAATTTAAGTTTACCATCAGGATTATTGGAATTGTGAGTCAGGATATTTCTAGTTAGCCATAATCCCCAATTCCAGGCATGGCGAGCCACACCAGCGTGTTTAGCCAGCATGGTTTTTTGTTGCTTATTTGGGTGCAGTTCAGTTTTGAATCCAAGTAGCATAAACAGATAATCCCAGATTTTTATAGATAATACCAGATTTTAGCCAACAGTTACAAGCCCTTTGCCTTCGGGAAAAGTTTCCCTACTCTAGCCCTGTTCCCTATACCTCAGCATGATAAGCATTCACCTGAAAATGATATTACTCTCCTCTGTCTCAATACTCCTCAGTTAAGAAAAGTTATCGGTTTAGACAAGTAGGGTGGATAGCCATTTGAAAGTTCAGGCTAAAATCTCGACACCAGACCTTGTTGCCCAAGTAGCAAAATTACCAATTGGCTCATTGGTAACTGTAAAGCTGCCATCAGTATCTGAAAAAGCTACAGGCAGTGTACTCCAACCCCGTTCTTGTCGCAGAAGAGCAACATCAGTTCGATTATCACCGTTGAAGTCACCCGTTAACACCTCAACACCAGAACTTGTGGCAAAAGTAGCAAAATTACCAATTGGCTCATTGGTAACTGTAAAGCTGCCATCAGTATCTGAAAAAGCTACAGGCAGTGTACCCCAACCCCGATCTTGTCGTATCAGACCAACATCAGTTCGATTATCACCGTTGAAGTCACCCGTTAACACCTCGACACCAGA
>NZ_JBNHEP010000169.1:0-17105 GCF_050015995.1 Dapis brunnea BLCC-M229
CCTATTCCCTATTCCCTATTCCCTATTCCCTATTCCCTATTCCCTATTCCCTATAATATTTTGATTAAAATCATAAAAGTTGATTATGGAATTCGATCATATTCATTTCTACGTTGAAAATGCTATTGAGTCGCGAGACTGGTTTAGAGAAAAATTAGGTTTTAAAGCTATTGCTTCTCAAACCAGTCAACACACCCAGAAGGAAATTATCAACAGAGGTCAAGTATATTTTGCTTTATCTTCTGCCATTACACCAGCAAGTCCTGTTGCTAATTTTCTCAGTTTACATCCTCCAGGAGTAGCTGATGTAGCTTTTCGGGTTCGAGATATTAATTCAGTTGTGACGAAAGCAGCAGTTAACGGTGCAGAAATTTTGCAACCTATTCAGCAAAATTTACAGGGTTTGAAGTGGGCAAAAATTTCTGGATGGGGAGACTTGACTCATACTTTGATTGAAAAAATTGATGATGCACAAATTTTGAATTCTAATTCTCAACTTTCTAGGGATCTTGTGGCGATCGACCATGTAGTTTTGAATGTAGCTGAGGATAATTTAGAATCTGCTTTTAATTGGTATCATCAAATCTTAGATTTTAAACCTCATCAAAATTTTGATATTCAGACAAATAAATCTGGTTTGCGCAGTCTGGTGATGACACACCCACAGGGAGGAGTAAAATTTCCTATTAATGAACCCACATCTGCTAATTCTCAAGTTCAAGAATTTTTGGATGCTAACCGTGGTGCGGGGATACAACATATTGCTTTACGCACAGAAAATATTTTGGGGGTTGTGGGAGAGTTGCGATCGCTTGGTTTACCTTTTTTGCAAGTTCCAGCAACATATTATTCTAGTCTGCAAACAAAAGCATTAAGTTATCTATCGGAAACTGACTGGGAAAAAGTTCAAGATTGTCAAATTTTAGTAGACTGGAAAGAAAAGATACCAGGGGCAATGTTACTACAAATTTTTACCCAACCAATATTTAACCAACCAACAGTATTTTTTGAGTTTATTGAACGTAAAGTTGTTTGGGTAAATGGTAAACAAATGGAGACTCCTGGTTTTGGTCAAGGTAATTTTCAAGCTTTATTTGAAGCTATTGAAAGAGAACAAATGAAGCGAGGTAGTTTGGGGAAAAATTAAAAAATTTACAGCGGTTTTCCTGCACGGTAGACCACAGTAGTGGGGTGTCTAGACTAAAATTGTTGTTTAGGAGCGAGCAACCTAGAAAACCTCTCCCCCAACCCCTCTCCTGCAAGGAGAGGGGAGATACTCCCCCTTCCCTTGTCGGGAAGGGGGTAGGGGGGTTAGGTTTTTTTAACCCACATTTTCAAGCTTGACACGGCAAGACCGACACAGCGAAAATGGTGCGTTACGACGGATTCCTAAATACCTTTCACAGCTTAAATTATAGCCGTCTAACGCACTTTAATAGACTACTCCCTATTCCCTTCTTCAATTTGAAGATGGTTGATTATCCTCATCTGGAAAACGAATAATATCGTCTTCCCCAAGATATTCGCCATTTTGAATTTCAATCATTACTAAAGGAATTGTACCAGGATTTTCTACACGATGAGCTGTATTTGCCGGAACATAAGTTGATTGTTTTTGCAAGAGTAATTGTTCCTCACCATCAAACACAACTTTAGCAGTACCAGAAACCACTATCCAATGTTCACTACGATGATAGTGCATCTGGGTACTAATATGATTTTTTGGTTTTACCTCTATACGATTAATTTTGTAACGAGGACCTTGTTCCAGAATTGTGACTTTACCCCAAGGTGGTGTTCTTGTAATATTTTCCTTTTCGTTATTAGGTTCTGAATCTAAGACAGGGGTTGAAGGCTGTTGATTATTTTCTGCTTCACTCATAATATTTTCTGGATTAAATTCAAGAATAATCTACTTTTACATTCTACCAAAGCTGATGTCAAATTTATCCTTTCTATTATACCTATTATACCAATTTTATAAATGTTTGCTACAAATATTCAGGGAATTTTTGTTTGAGTCAACCCACCCCCAACCTCTCCCAGGAGGGGAAGTCAGTCGGACTGAGTCAGAATAAATAGTTTTGATACCATTTCTTAGTTCATAACTTATCTTATTAGTCAAAAGGACATCTCCTAGAAAATATGCACGATCGCCCTTATTATTCGTAACATTCTTTTTTCATGCATGGTATTAGTTACAATTTTCCGAGAGTGTTTATCGACAAAATATTAAGACTTAAACATGGCGATGAATGTAAATTCATCGCTCATAGGAAAAGTCGTCACTATCCAGAGAATTAGCTATATTTTAGTCAATATTTCAGGACTATTTTCTGATAGTTGTGTATTTTTACTTCCGTTTATTTGGGTGTAATATAGCACTACGCAAATAGGGCGCGGACATTTCTAAATCCTGAAACCTTTTGATAGTCAACTGTTCCCAGTTAAGTGTTCCCTATTCCCGATTCAAGTAGCGCTATACCAGTTTGATAAATGTTTGCGACGAATCTCTATTACCTGTTCCCTATTCCCGATAACTAGAGTTTTGTCACATTCTTTTTTTACCCTTGGTATAACTTAGTTTTGAATCTTAGTAGTATAGAATAGAGAATTAGAGATTATTAGTAAGCATTCAGCCGTCAGCTAGCCTCCTGGGTCAGAACTTCGTTAATAGTTATGAGTTATTAGATATTATCAGACCGAAGTAGAAATTAGTCTCCAAGGAGAATCAAAACTTATGAAAAAAAAGTTGATCAACTAATTTTAGTAAGTTATTACGTTTAAAGTCTGAAGGCTGTTTGGGGAGCATTCCGGAACGGAAATGCTAATAGCTGAATGCTTACGATGATTATAGGTAATACTAGATTCTAAGTAGGTAGGTGAAAAAATTTACAAGTACGTCCGCAGCGACTGAAGCGGAGCGGAAGGAAGCAATATTAAGGGTTTCAACTGCTTTAACATTTTGTTACATAGTGATGTTTATTCGTGCCTACCTACTTAGACAACAGCTAAAAACCCTTTTATTTCCTACTCCCTACTCCCTACTCCCTACTCCCTATCTTAGATAAACACCAAAATAGTGATTATGAACAAAATCTTCAGCATCGTTGGCCAATAACATGCCTTCAAAATAAAGTTATCTTTATACTGAAAAAGAGGAAAATTTGGCTTCAAACTCCAGAGGATAAAGTTAACAGATACCAAGAAAATATATAAATAAACAATAAAGTAAAAATACTCTAAATAAACTATTCCTCTAGTAATTATTTGTTGTCTAACTGTCACCTGATCCAGGATAACAATAAATACAAAACCTGCACAAGCTCCCAAAACTTCCATGGGTTGTTCTTGATTAGAAACTAAGAGTACAGCAAATAAGAGAGTTAAAACTACAATCATTGGTCCAACTTTAGAAATAAACAAACCCAAGAAATCTCTTTGTAGAATGATGGTAAATGCAAGTTCCGGAAAATTAGTTTTTGGTACAGTATCAATCAAACCAAAATTAGTATTGTATGTCTGAAATATGTACTCGAAAAAACTATCCCTGAGATACCATTCTCCCAATACAATTGCTTTGTCTACCCCTGGAGCAGTTCGTGGATTAATTACAGTATAACTCTGAAAGTCAGGGGCAAGAATTACCCGACGATTTAACTCTCCATTGTTAAAATCCTGATGCCAAATCCGAATTTTTAAATCTTTATCATCAAAAGGATAATAGCCAAAATCAAAACTCATACGGAGGGTATAAGCAAAATACCAACCGATAATTTCTAGACCATCTTTTTTATATCGATAATCTTCTCTTAGTTCATAATCACTATCTTCAATAGCATCAGCAAGTATAATGCCACGAGATAAATCATCATGTACCCCATCTTTGTATTTTTGCCATATATAACCCGTAACAAAAACATCTTTGGGACTGGTAAAATCAAATGATTGAATGAAAACTCCTGTGGGAACAATTAGAGGAGGTTCTTGATTTAATTCTTTACTTAACTGTATTTGAGGAGCTAATAATTGTCTAACACCAGTATCACTAAGCAAAAGGTTTCGAGTTGCTGTATAAGTTCTTGCTTTCAATACTAAACTCCAAACAAAACCAATATTTATTACAAACAATACACTAATAATAAATGATACTAATGAAATTCGTTTTACTCCTCCCAGATAAGCTTTAAATAATAGAATTGAGAGAAAAACAGCAGACCAAAGGTAGGCAATACTAAGAGTAGTTAATTTCCGTCTTGTGACGTCTGAATCTGGGATAATTTCATCTTCAATAAATACTATTCCTACTACCCATCCATTCAGATTAGTTTTCCGCATAAATAACCAAGAATTTTGACCTGTTACTGTATCGGTTAAATTTGCTTCTACTGGTATACCTTTTAGTGCTTTAACAATCAATTCTCTGAATTTTTCATCCTGCTGTTGATAGGTAATGTCAAAGATATTTGCTTGAGCTTTAAAATATTCTTCATTAGGGTGATAAAGGTAAGTTCCTGTTTCAGAAATAATAAATCCGTAGCCAGTTTTACCCAAGTTTAGAGACCGCACTATCTCTAGGATTTTACTTAATGAATATTCGCTATATACGATACCTCGTGGAGATTTATCTTGAGTATTTGGGTTATAAAAGGGAGTAAAAAATCCAACGACTGGATCGGGGATCAGAGAGGTGTCACTCCAAAAATAAGGTTCACCCCAATTTGCTCCTTTGTTTAGGGTATTACTATACCAACTATATTTAGGTTTCGTATAGTTAACTTTAGTTTCATTTAGCTTGATTTGGTTATCTATTCTTGCATAATATGGTGCATAAAGTTTGACATCCGATCTATAAGCAAAAGGTTTATAGGCAACACCAACATCTAAAAAATCAGTATTTTCTTCAATTTCTAATTGAAGTCGTTCCAATAATTCCTCATCGCTTAATTTGCCAGAACTCAGGTCATTAGCTACAGAAATAGCTGATTTTTGGGCAAAATATAGTCGCCGATCGATCTCTAGAGCAACTCTAGATGTTGCCCGTTGAGCTTGCTGTTTAGCATTATCAAATATCTCTTTTTGTTCGAGTCTATATAATAATGACCCTAATATTGCAAATGTCAAACTAATTCCACCCAGGATTAAGGATGTGTAAAATACTATTATTTGTGGTTTACTCGCATTATTAATAGTTAATGTTTTATGTAAGAAAAGGTAGATTTTAGTTTTGATTTTTTGATATTTTTTCTGTTCTTTCATCGGGCGAGCTTCGATTTTTTTGTTGATTTTCATAATCTTTATTTTCCTATATAATTAATTTTTGTTTTTGGAAACAATATCAGAGAATTTTGACGATTTTTAGCTTGGTTAATTAGTGTTTATAAAGCAGCGATCGCCTCGGCTATCCCCATCATATTTCTGTGAATAACTATTTCTCCTATCTAAATATATGAGTTCTAGGTAATTTGAGATTTTACCAACAAATATAGGGAGATAAATATAGATTTTCCCCAATTTTAATTGTCTGCTTTGATAACAAGCAAAATTTGATGATCTTGAGAATTGAAGGCTCAAATAAGACTTTAACTCAAGTATAGCAATGTGCGCTGGCATCTTTACACATTATTTTTTGTAGACCTTTTCGCTTACTGCACTTTGAACTCGAAGTTGTAAATATCTGAGCGCTCATTGCTATATTATTAGATTATTGGTTTTCTGCCTAACATTTATCATGTTGTACTATTAAGCTATCAATAGTTATAACAGCAAGTCCATTTATATATACAAGAGTATCTATCTATACAAGAAGAAATAGGAATATCTTTGTCCAGGATTACTCACAAACCAAAATCCTAATTTTTTGACCAAAAAATTGTGGTCTAAAGCCTCCCCTTTTAAGGGGATAAAAAGCGGTCGTTTGCGGAGCATTCCGTCAGGATGGGATGGCGAGGTTTCCCGCTCTTAACAGAGCCGCGTTTCATGTCGCGAAGCGAAACGCTTTTCATGTCGGCGACAGCCGAAACGCCATATCCAATCGACCAAGAGAAAAGAGAATATTCCTGGTGTCAACCGTTCTTAGAAACCTATGATTATCTATATAAATCTATGGTTTTCTATAAAGAATCTGTTCTATTCTTGTTTCAACCTGGCAACGTCGGCGTTATCCAGTCCACAAGCTGTCACGGACGAACTGCCCGCCATGGCTAAATTCAAGGCTGCATTTAAGTCTCTATCGCAAATGAAATCACAATGTTCGCAATTGAAAACGCGCTCTGACAACAACAGAGACTCTTTAACAACTCCACACCTACTGCAAGTCTTAGAACTAGGAAACCATCTATCCATAACAACTAGCTCGGAACCATATAACTCACATTTGTACTCTAACTGTCTGCGAAACTCATAAAAACCCATATCAGCAACTGCCTTAGCTAGCTTGTGATTTGACATCATTCCTGATACATTTAAGTCTTCTATGACTATTTGGCTGTGGTTTTTAGCCAGATAAGTAGTCAGCTTATGCAATGTGTCTTTTCTGATATTGGCTATCTTGTTGTGTAACTGAGCTATTTTGAGTTGCGCTTTTTTCCAGTTGTTAGATAACTTAGTTTTATGCCTGTTGAGGTATTGCTCTCGTGAGAGTTTAGCTTCTAACCTTCTGTAAGATTTAGCTCCTTTCCTTCGGAATGCTTCGCAAACAAAAACTTCACCAGTGGATAAAGTAGCTAGAGATTTTATACCTAAATCAACACCAACTACATCTACTGATTTGTCTGTAATTTGAGTTTCTCTCTCTATCTTGAAACTCACAAACCATCTGTCAGCTTTCCTGCTAATAGTTACAGATTTAGGAGTAACATTGTCTGGCAAGATTTCAAAAGTTTTTATCCATCCAATTCTCGGTAATTTTATGCGATTAAAGTCTACCGATATTGAACCATCTAAAGTGAAACTATCGTCTTTACCTTTTTTCTTAAATTTAGGTATTCCCGACACTTTGGTAAAGCAGCGTTTCCAAGCATTGGATAAATATATCAAAGCATATTGAGGTGCACATTTAGATACTTCATAGTACCAATAGTTATTCGGTTTCACCATTGCTACTAAAAGTTTATACAGGTCAATTGCAGTAGGAAATTTAAGTTTACCATCAGGATTATTTGAGTTATGATTAAGGATGTTTTTAGTTAACCACAAGCCCCAATTGTAAGCATGACGCGCTACACCCGCGTGTTTAGCCAGCAAGGTTTTTTGCTGGTTTGTGGGGTGTAGTTCAGTTTTGAATCCAAGTAGCATAAACAGATAATCACATATTCTCATAGATAATACCAGATTTTAGCCAACAGTTACAAGCCCTCCTTATTGCAGAAGTACTGATAACTGATAAGTTCCTATGCAAAATTAATTACACATCTTATAGACTTCCTGTTCCCTGTTCCCTGTTCCCTGTTCCCTCTCTCAACTAGGAAATTTATTTTGCAGAACTACTTAACTGATAACTGAAATGACCTCTCATTCCCCATTGATAATCCTGGTATAAATCATTTATCCTCATTTAGCAAAACTATTTCAGTTATTAATCTAAACTCTCTCGATTTACAGGCAAATTTTGAAAACCAGGCCAAATAATACAAGTAATTATCAAGTATAAATATCAGGCTATGGCAAGGATATTGAAATTATAGTTGGTGACTATGAGTTTTAGATTAAGAAACAATTATATAATTTTCTACTAGCTAGACAAATAACTGTGGGAAAATAACAAAAAAACTGAAACTTTACTTCAAAGTCTAACAATTTTAAGAAAAACTTAATTTTCTTAGCACTTTGTATAAAAAGATTATTGGTAAAGTATAAAAGCACAATATAAACCATATATAGTCAAAAGGTATAACTTTTTGTTCCGGAAGGTTGGCTTATACTTTGCATCAAACTATCCCTCAGTTGGCTAGAGTAGAAAGTATTTTATCCTGAGAAACAATATCTAAATTGAAATTTGATCGAGGAACAAAGAATGGAATTCTTAGAAACATTTTGGAAAAGTCTTGAAGGAATTAGTATTGCTGGTATACCCGCATATAAATTATTAATTGCATTTGGCGTGCTGCTGTTAACAGCAATACTACAGGGAATTATTGCTGAAATAATCATTAAGCGGATCGAAGCTCTTGTTGCCAACACTGAATCTGACTTAGACGATCAATTAATTGCTATTATCAAAAAGCCCCTATCATGGTTAATTTTGGTAGTTGGACTATGGATAATAAAGATTATTTTAATAGAATATTTGAGTTCTCAGTTACAAGAAATAATCACTGATATTTTTGGTTTAGCTTTTATTACTCTCGGTGCCTATATGATTTACAATGCAGCTCCTTTACTGGGTAATTTACTACAGTACCTAACTATGCATACTCAAACAGACCTTGATGATTTGCTTGTTCCTTATTTCCCAAGACTATTTCGGATCGCAGCAATTGTTGTGGTATCTATTAAAGCAGCAGAAGTATTTTTAGGAACATCTGCAGGAGCTCTTATTGGTTTGCTTGGTGGTGCAGGTGTTGCTCTAGGTTTGTTGTTCAAAGATATTATCTATGACTGGTGTTGTGCTGTAATTATCTATACTGATAGATTGTACAAACCTAAAGACTGGGTAGTAGTTTCAGGATTAAGTGGTTTTTTCCAGGTAGTAGAAATAGGTTTAAGAACTACAAAATTATATTCATGGGACTGGGGTTCCATTATTAAAATGCCTAATTCTAGAATGGTGAGTGGTATTGTAGATAACTGGTCTCAAAACATAGCTGATAATGAAGAATGGGGATTGACAGAAACTTTAAAAATTGATGGTATTACAGCAGATCAAGTAGAGATAATTATAGCGGGAATTGACACAATATTTAAAAGTATTGATGGTTTTTATTCCAATTATTGTATAATTTTCAACGGTATTGAAGGTAATTCTCGTGTGATTAAATACATTTCATATATCACTCCTGCTCGTTACTTTTCTGCTGCTCGTGAATTTCACTTGAGTGTAATGAGATTAATGGAGAAAGAAGGTATTCTTGCTCAGAATGTCTATATCATTACTGACCAAGAAACATATTCAAAAAACATGAAAATGGCAAGTAAGAATTAAGAACTAAAAAGTAAGGTCTAAAGTGTTCCCTTTTAAGGGGATAAAAAAATATTTGGTTCATTATTTCAATCCCGATGGTGAGCATCAGAGGTACTGATAACTGATAACTGAAGAAATCCCGAAGCACTTTTCAAACATTTTTAGAAGCAACATAGGTAGTTAATTACCTGTGTTGCTTTTTACCGAATAATTAATAATTATTAATGAAATAATTCACTTTTAAAGCCTCCCCTTACCAATGGATAATGGATAAATGAATTGTTCTTCAGTGTATAAATTTTACTGAAAAATTACCTATTCTCTTAAAAATACATATATATAGCTAAGAAAGAATTGCTTAGGACATAGACTGATGATTAATCTTAGACCAGGAAATGTTTTTTAAACTGTTCCCTATCCCCTATTCCCTACTATAGTATAATCATTAATGACAAATAAAATTATAGTTATCTAACATAGTCAGATATATATAAACACTTCGGTGTAAAGTTATATTAGCTTGAAGAAAAAAATCTATGTCTGCTCAAAGTAAGTTTTCGTGGCAAGAACAGTTTCAGTATAAATTTGACAACTTTATGTCAAGGGGTGGGTTCTCGGTATTTCTGGCATTAGTGTCAGCATTTTTTGGGACTTTCCTATTAATGACAGGTATACGTTACCTTTCTGAGTGGATTTTCCCAAATCAAGATTTAGAAAGTGATTTGCTTTGGGATGTATTTGTACAACTCATAGGTCTCAGAGACACGGGAGACGAGGCAAATTTTGCCACTAAAACTGTCGGGGATTTAACTATTTTTCTAGGTTTAGTACTTTTTTCTAGTTTAGTAGCTTTTATTACTCAAGAATTTGAATCACGACTGACTTTGCTGAAAAAAGGTAAAAGTTTAGTAGTAGAAAAAAACCATACTTTAATCTTAGGTTTTAATGACAGAATTGTAGATATTATTACCGAGCTAGTAATAGCAAATGAATCCGAATCTGATGCAGCAATTGTCATCCTATCAGAAAAAGATAAGGAATATATGGCGGCAAATTCTTTCTTGGTTATATCAATTATCAGCTTTCAGCTATTAGTTTTCAGTTACAGCAAGAATTTAACTTCTGTTTGTCGCAAATCCGACAACTCCCCCCTATCTAACTTTTAACTTTTAATTTTTCACTTTTAACTTTTGAATTTTGACTTCTTTTAGCTATCCTCCGACACCAGAAATATTATATTGGTTGGTATTAGGACGATTGGGAGATATATTTAATCGCTGAATTAGATTGTGGGTATTATTAAAATATTTTTACAGAGAAAGAAATAATTTAGCTGCAAAATTACCAAAAAATTTTAATTACATCGACTTCCGCGAAGAATTTTTTTCACCATAACATCCATATTGATTACAACTAAACAATCAAAAGAATAAAATTAATATTATTGATTATAATATGAGTTAAATGTAAATTTTTATAAACTAAAGGCCAAATATGCAAAATCTGAGTTTAGAACAAATATCAGCTCAACTAGATAGCGAAAATTCCCGCGATCGCCTCCTCGCTCTTGCCCATTTACGGGAAGTATCTGCGACTCAAGCGGTTCCTCTAATCAAAAAAGTATTGTATGACCCCAACTTACCAGTACGCTCTATGGCAGTATTTGCTCTGGGAGTCAAACAGACAGAAGAGTGCTATCCAATTTTAGTAGAATTATTAGAAAAAGATGCAGATTATGGTGTCCGTGCTGATGCAGCAGGAGCTTTAGGTTATTTAGAGGATATTAGAGCATTTGAACCTCTCGCGCGAGCATTTTATGAAGATACCAGTTGGTTAGTACGGTTTAGTGCAGCAGTTGCTCTGGGAAACTTAAAAGATAAACGTGCACATGATTTATTGCTAGAAGCGTTAGATAGTCAGGAGTTGGTAATACAACAAGCAGCGATCGCCGCTTTAGGAGAAATTGGAGACTTAGAAGCAGTAGATCATATTCTGAAGTTTACTCTTTCGGAAGATTGGTTGATTCGTCAAAGGTTAGCAGAAGCGTTAGGAAATATGTCTACTCCCAAGAGTATATCTGCTTTGAAATACTTAGAAAAAGACACTCATCCTCAAGTATCTCAAGCAGCAAGCATTTCTCTACAACGTTTATTAGGGTTTGCTGAGTAAGTCTTATGGGTAAGGGTAGGAGTCAGGAATCAGGAGGGAGAAAGAAGGTATTAGGAGGAGAAATTTTTTTGATCGCCAATTAAGCGGACATGATATTATTCCTTATTTTCTGTTCCCTGTTCCCTACTCCCTGTTCCCTACTCCCTACTCCCTGTTTCTTACTCCCTACTCCCTACTCCCTGTTCTCTATTCCCTATTGCCTATTTAAAAAAGATAAAGGATTACTTTTATTCTCAGCAAAACCCAAAATGCCGCGATCGCAATATTTATACAGCAAATTCCCCTGGTTATCAAATAGAAAAGTTGCACCTCTTTGGGTTAAATAAGCAGCATTAGGCACATAGGTTGACCAGTTACTCAGAACTTCGGTCATATTTCTTAACCTCAGTGTCGCTAGTTCAAAAGGACGTTGAAAACCTTTTCCACCTGCCAGATTAAAAAATGAACCCTTTAGGGGTGGTAGAGGTTTAGCATGAATTACTTGATCATCATCAATCAATTGAGGTGCTTTTTTATCCCCTAGATAACCTCTAAACACTTCCGATAAAGTACCTGGACTACCAATACCCGCACACATTAACATTAAATTTAAGAAAGCACTTTGACCTGTAGTTAATAACGGGAACTTAAAAGTTAATCCCTGATATAATTCTAATTCTTGATGTAATTTAGCATCTGGGTCAACAAATAGTGATTCAGTTGGAAACCCAGTATATTCACAAAATTTCTCACCAGAAGCACTATTACCAATACCGATCGCTCGTATTGTCACTCCCAATGCTTGCAATTTTGCTGATTCTCGTTGTAACCACCAAGCATATTCTAGGTTATCGAAATCGCCCAATTGTGACCAGATTAAGACTAACAGACGATTTACATCCGCACAACCACTGAGGATAGGTACAATTTGCCCATCACTAATTCTTAGACGTTGACTTTGCTTTAGGAGCTGATAGATATTCATAGAATTTATTCGGTAAAACAGTTATAATAGGGCTGCTTAGTTAGGCTTTAGGCCATTAACTTAAAGATGTGTCTTTGGGCTAAAGCCCAACTACAAACAAAAATTTTATTATAAGTAATTATCCAAATATCGAATTTTACACTAACTTACTACTAATAAAAGATTGGTGGTGGTACTCGCGTAATGGTAGAGAGAGTGTGGGAAGTGTGGGAGGGGTTAGGGGTGGGTTCCAGACTTCCCCACTCACTCGAGTATAGCATTCTTTTTGAGAAATGGTATTAGGTATATTACTTTATCAGCAGTGATTTATTGGTTAAGCGATCGCTTAAGCTACACTAAACTACCATCAGCAAAAATTATCAAAAAATCAATTCCAAATCAAATTAACATTATATTGGTCAAAAATAGAATCTCGACTCAATATAGGTATTTTTTCTATAATATAGCGCTACTTGAATCGGGAAGAGGGAACACTTAACTGGGAACAGGAGACTATCAAAGGATTTGAGGATTTATAAATGTCCTAACCTTAATGGGTAGCGCTATAGTTAGCAGCTCTTAACAATCCATCAAAAGGGTCGTTATGGTGAAAAGGTAAGTTACTAATATCGTTTCACGGAAGTCAAAAGTCTAATGACTTAAATTAGATCCCGCTCCACTCTCTTAATATTGGCAAAACAAAAGTAATAGGCGCTCTTTCTTCCACTTTTACTCGTGCTGTTATTGTGGTACCAGCAGTTAATTTTTGTTGGGGTCCTTTACTTGAAGACCATTGATAACCACTAAAGGTATTATCATCTTTTTTTAGTTGAGCATAAGCTTCAATTTGCCCGCCACTTTCCCCAATAACATTTTCTACAATTTCTGGATTTCCTACTACAAAACTTGCACCTTGTTTAGTGACAGGAAAATTAGAAATAGAAGTAATATTGCCAATAATTCCTCCAAATCTTTCGCGTTTAACAGTATCAGGAGTAATATTAATTTCCAGATCTGATTTAATCCGCTTGCCATCTTGAACAGGGAAATAACTAACTGCTACCAATTCAGATTTAGACTTTCCTTGAACATTAATTTTACCTAGAGAAGTACCAGGATTTACATATTGTCCGACAGTGCTTTTAATTTCCAAAATACATCCATCTACTGGACTAATAATTTTACTATTATCAGCTACCTCTTTTTCTAACTTAGCAATTTCTCGGTTAACTTCTTCTATTTGATTTTTCCTGATATTAGCTGCTTCTAAATTTTCTTGTTCCAAACGTTTTCTCTGGGTATCTAAATCCTGTAAATCTACTTTTAACTGTGCAATTGTATTCTGGTTTTCCAGATATTTTTCCATAGCTTCCGTTTCTTGCAATTTAACTTCCTGTAACTTCACTTTTATCTCATTAATTTGATTGAGATTATCCAGAAATTGTTTAGAAGTTTCAGTCGTTTGTGAATCTAATGCCTGTAGTTCAGTTTCAATTTCTCTAATAGTATTGATATTATCTAAATATCTCTGGTTAGTTTCTACTTCCTCTACTTCTAAATCTTTGATTCTATCCTCAATTTCGCTAATATTACTGAAATTTTCTAAATATTTTTCTGTAGTCTCTGTTTCCTGTACTTCTACTTGTTTTAATTCAGCTTGAATTTGAGCAATAGACTGTAAATTTTGCCGAAATTCTTGTTCTGTTTGTAATAAATTATCTTGAGAAATAGCACCTTCTGCAAATAATTCCTGACGTTGTGTTAGTCTCTGTTGAAAAACAGGAACTAACTCTTTGGCATCTTTCAAACGTTGCTGTAAACTTTCTCGTTGTTGTTGCAATGCCAATTCATTTTTATCTCGCAGAAGTGGAGTTAAACTTTTTGCATTTTGTAACCTTTGCTGGAGGGTGATTTTTTGTTCAGCGATCGCCTGTAATTTTTTATCCTTTAATTCAGGAGTTAATTTTTTAGCATCTCGCAAACGTTTTTCTAAACTTGTTCGTTGTTTGTTAATTTCCTGTAATTTTTCCTCTTTTAAGATCGGAGTAACAGCTTGCATATCTTGTAAACGTTGCTCCAAAGTCTGACGTTGTTCCCTGAGTGCTTTTAAAGTATTATTTTGTAGAGTAGGTGTCAGATTTTGAGTGTCTTGCAAGCGTTGTCTTAAACTTTCAGCTTTACTTGTCAAACCATCTATTTCTAATTGAGTGCGTTGACTTTCTAACTTTTGAGTATCTACTGCTTGAGTTTGCAGAAGAATTAGCTTTTGCTGTTGTAACTCTAACTGTTTTTTGAGCTGAGATGGATCGATAGTTGCCAGTACGTCATCTTTTTTAACACACTCTCCATCCCTAATTTTTAGAGACTCTAAATTACCTTGAATTGCTGATTGAAATTCTACTACTTGTCGGGGGCGAATTAATACTCCTTTTCCAGTTACGGTAATAGGTATTTTGCCAAAAATACTCCATAAAATACCAACTAATACTAGCCCACCCAATATGGCAAAGGATAGCCAGTCTTTGATAGTAACTACTTGTATTAATTGGTCGAACTCTTCTGGGGAAGATATCTGTTCCCATGACTCTTGAGAAAAGATACGGCGTTTTGGGGAGTCAGTTTTTGGCAGTTGAGTAGTCATTTTTTTCAATTTATCCTCATAGTGAAAACTTCCGAATGTTGTAATTATGTAATGATTATTGTCAAGAAATTTCTAATTAATTAGGTTGGGTTTAATTATCCGTAAAATGGCAACGAATATTCAAAACAGTGAAAACCTTTTAAAAAGTGCTTTCTGGCTTCATTTCCTGATTTTTCATTTTAACGTTTTTTAGGTAGTTCTGCATAGTAATGGTGAGGATATATATTTTTTAATTTCTCCCACACTCCCCATCTCCCATCTCCCATCTCCCCATTTCCCCATCTCCCCACATTCCTGGTGCTTCCTTTACCATTACTATGCACCACCACCGTTTTTTATTTATGCCTAGCTACTTATTTGGAAATGGCAGTATCAGATTATTAAAGCCAAATTTTAGAAGGGCTAACAAATAAATTTTTGCCCAGTATCCTACCTATTTTATAGATATATTGGCTACAACCCCCATTCCTCAAATTGTTAAAAAATAATAAAAAAATTACAAAATCCCCGAGAAAAAACTAAAAGTAAGGAAAGCATATATGTTTTAAGCGTAGTCCAAGAAAGGAAATCAAAAAAGTCAAAAAACTATCATACTCGGCTCAAGAAAAGCCAAATCAAATTTGTGCTGATTGTTTATTAATTACTCAACAAGAAAATCCAGAGCAAATATGCTCACGGGGTGACAAGCTAGTTGAAAGCTATATATAGAAAGGGATTTGCGTTCAGAAACTGAATAATACTTCAATTAAAAGAAAATCCTTATTGAGAATGAACGGGGTGTAGTGCGTTTCGCTCCGCGACATGAAACGCAAAGCGAACACACTACACCCCCCACTTTGAGTTGATTATTTATTCATTTTAAAAGTTTTGGAAATAGTTAAAAATATGATAAAAAAGGGTTAGTAATTACAAATAAAAATCAATAAAAGGTGAATATATTAGGCTTTTATCAAGACTATCCACACGCAAAAATTGAGTCCATCTCAAGTAGTAACATTACAAATCTTATTATACTTAATATCAGTATATAAAACTGTACAGATATCTAAATTAACGAACTTATTTCCCCTGCCAATCCAATCAGAAAGTAAACGGAAACATATACAAAGATTTTTAACCATCAAAGAATTAAGCTTGCCTTTATTCTGGTTTTCTTTGGTCAGAATAATGGTAGAAAAATTATTCGACTTTCCCTCAGAATTAGTATTAATTATAGATAGAACCCAGTGGCAAGATACTAATATATTAATGATTAGTTTAGCTTGGAAAAAGAGAGCTTTACCTATAAATTGGAAGATTTTAACTCATAAAGGAGCTAGTAATTTAGCCGAGCAAAAAGCAGTAATTCGTCCAGTTCTAAAATTATTAAAAGGCCAGAAAATTATTCTGACAGCAGATAGAGAGTTCCACAGTATTTTTCTATCTCACTGGTTGAAAAAATATCAGAAGCCAGAT
Organism: Dapis brunnea BLCC-M229; assembly: GCF_050015995.1. NCBI lineage: Bacteria > Bacillati > Cyanobacteriota > Cyanophyceae > Oscillatoriales > Microcoleaceae > Dapis > Dapis brunnea. The sequence continues at coordinate 16,330 of NZ_JBNHEP010000169.1, forward strand.
GTATCTTTTGTTTTGAGACAAAAAAAATCGACGATGATTAAACGAGGTAAAAAATATTCTAAAATCTCTGAATTAAAAGTAAATGTCGGTGAAACTAAACTGTTATTGAATCAAAAAATCACCAAAAGGAAATAGGGAACATATAATTTACTCGTGTATAAAAAACAGAAATATCGTCAAAAATCTGTTGTAGAGAAATGGTATCTGATCACCAATTTATCATCTGCTGGAAAGATTAAAAAAATATATAGCCAGAGAATGGGAATTGAAGCAATGTTTAAAGACTATAAAACTGGTGGTTACAATCTAGAATCAGCGAAGGCCAATGAAACGAGATTGAATAATTTAATTTTATTAATAGCTATTTCATACACACTTAGTTCATTTCAAGGACAAAAAATAAAAAATAAAGGGGTTCAAAAATACATATCAAGAACTAATGAAAAAGCGGTCGAGGGATGGCGAGGTCTCCTCGCCATATCCAATCGACCAAGACAAGTAGAAAAGAAAGAAGGCACAGTAGTTTTTTTGTGGGATTATCTATGATTTATTGGGCAATAAATGATAATTTTATCTGGGAATTAGTAGAAAATTTAATGAGCCTTAACCCCCATAAATTACTATATTATCGAAGGGGACTAAAAGCGATGAATACAGGTGGTTAATTAGACTGTAATTTTTGATTAACAATCAATTAATAAAGGTGAGTTTTTTCATAATATTATTCTCTAGTGTTACTTGAATAATGATTCAACCTAGTTAGGAGGTGTAGTGCG
>NZ_JBNHEP010000170.1:0-34590 GCF_050015995.1 Dapis brunnea BLCC-M229
AATTTCTCTTCTATTGCGTATAAAGCAATAGTTAATTCATTTTCTGAAGCACCTGGTTATGGGAGATGAATAGTGAAATTTTTCTACTATATTTTTCTTTTCTGTGCTCTGTTCCCTGTTCCCTAAGACCTAGAATTTTGTACCTCACCACTATGGGAATAGCTATATAATCAATATCCCCTATTTCTAGCAAATATTTATCAAACCTGCATAAGATTGACTTTCAAAATTATAAGTTAGGAGATTATCACTTTCATTTCAAGGGCGAAAGTGAAAAGTATCATAAGATGTGTGACAATCAAAATAATTATTTCGTCTCAAGCATTTTTTTCGATAGATTAACGACAAGTTCCCATAAGTAAATTCCTGAATTATGACTGTAGAACTTTCTAGAAAAATAGATGCTTAATATTAGCACTGACATAGTGCTTTAAATTCTGGCATTATTAAAGGTGTAAGTAACTTTTAAGTTTGAGGATAATTAAATGAGCTTTTCGATTCAATCTCTATATACTTGGTATCGTAATACTATCCGTAATCCTAAATATCGTTGGTGGATTATTGCTGGAACATTAGCTTATGTATTGAGTCCTTTTGATATTTCTCCAGATTTTATCCCAATTGTCGGACAAATTGATGATGTTGCTATTGTAACTCTCTTAGTAGCAGAAGTTTCTCAGATGGTAGTTGATTTTATTAAATTACGTCGGGGTCAAGATACACCAGTTGTATCTAATGTGAATAATCAAGACTCAACTACTACCGATAGTACAGTTGATGTAAATGTAGTTTCTGTTCCAGAAATACAGAAAGAAGAAAAACTGTAAATATATCAAGTTAGGGGATAGGGAGTAGGGTTCATTAATGGATAATGGATAATGGATAATGGATAATGGATAATGGATAATTACCTCTGGTTAAAACCGTTACGGAATTGAATCTAAGGAAATATTATTTCTTTTTTTCTCCTTGCTCATGAGAGGCTTTAAACCAGAATTATTTCATTATTAATTAATAATGAAATAATTGATAAATTCTCTGGAATAATTGATTTTATTTTTTATTATTGGAGATATCTAATAGCAATTGAAAAAAGTAGTGTAGATAGTGAATATTTATAATTCATATCTAGATTCTGCAACGTCTTAAACAATCAAGTAGACCAGGAAATACTATTTTTTAAAAAGAGCGAATTTAAAGATTTAAAAATACTCTCTATCCCCCATATTCCTATCTTCTTCCTCTCTTTATTAAATAGGGTTTACCGATCAAATATTAAAGGATTGACATATAAAGGTTTGAGCTTTTATTTTTAAATAGGGCTTACCGACCAAATATTAAAGAATTGACATATAAAGGTTTGAGGCTTTTTCTGGTCGAAAAAAGTGTGCCTGTTTCAGTTTAAAACTCTCAAAAAGTTAGCATTTTGGATAGACAAGGGCAAAAAATTACTCCCCTACTCCCCTACTCCTTAAAAAGACTTTTTCAGCAAACCCTAAATATCTCCTAAAATAGTTTCTATAGACTTGGGTTGATTTTTTTTGGGGAAAATGGTAGAAATCCAAGAGTATTTGTGAGGAGTGGGGGTTCTAATTGTGAAATTTAGCGAAATTGCAAGTAAACTTGGTTCTGAGATGCTCGCTTGTAGTCTGGAAAAAATAAATCATCTCGATCCAGATATTCAAGGTATAGCTGCAATAGATGAGGCAATAGCAGGTACTCTTAGTTATATTGAAGGAGCAAAATTTGCCAGTTATTTAGAAACGACAAATGCTAGTGCTTTAATTTTGCCGATGGATGAAACTCTACAAAATTTGGCAGGTGAGCGTGGTATTGGGTGGTTATCTGGTAAGGAACCAAGATTATTATTTGCTAAGGCGATCGCTCTTTTTTATCGACCTTTTGAACCTACTGCTGAAATTCATCCTACTTCTGTAGTTCACCGGACGGCAAAAGTAGGTAAGAATGTTTATCTTGGCGCTCATGTTGTGGTTGAGGAGGATGTAAAAATTGGTGATAATGTTTGTATTTATCCGAATGTGGTAATTTATCCAAATGTGGAAATTGGAGAGAATACTATTTTACACGCTAACTGTTCAATTCACGAGAGGAGTCAGATAGGCAAGGGTTGTGTAATTCATAGTGGAGCAGTTATTGGAGGAGAGGGTTTTGGTTTTGTGCCGACTCCCGATGGTTGGTTTAAGATGGAACAGTCTGGCAAGGTTGTTTTGGAGGATGGTGTGGAAGTTGGAGGTAATACTACTATCGATCGCCCGGCGGTGGGTGAAACTAGAATTGGTGAGAATACAAAGTTAGATAATTTGGTCCAAATAGGTCATGGTTGTCAAATTGGTAAAAATTGTGCTTTGGCATCTCAGGTTGGTTTAGCTGGTGGAGTGAAGCTTGGGGATAATGTGATTTTAGCAGGTCAGGTAGGTGTTGCTAACCAGGCAAAAATAGGAAATGGAGCGATCGCTACTGCTCAAGCGGGTGTTCATAATGATGTTGCTGCGGGAGAAATTGTTTCTAGTAGTCCAGCAGTTCCTAATAAGATTTATTTGAAAGCTTCTGCTATTTATAAACGCTTACCAGAAATTTATCAGTCTGTTAAGCAGATGAAAAGGATGTTGATGCCATAGATTGAAGAAGATTTTAGGTTGTAGGTTTCAGCTCTTAAGTTAATAGTTAATATAAACCTTAGATAATTAAATATTCAAGCTTTATAAAATCATTTTTTGTATACATTATACCTTTGTTGGAATAAAAATTTAGAACTAAAGAACAAGATTTATGTTGTGGTAAAAATCTGATAATCCGATAATGAGAATATAGGGTTATTAATTTGCAAAACCGGGAAGTTATAGTTTTTTGTTGTCCTACTATTGATATTTGTCCTACTATTGATATTGTTTTTAACATAAGTTATAGTAAAAAAATATAGTTTCATACCATTTATTTATCTATGCTTGACACTTTACTAGCTAGCAAAGCTTCTGAGATTGTAATTTATGGACTTGATAAAGTTACTGGAGGAGCTCTAGAGGCAATTGCCGGAGAAGTTATTAAGTCTTTAAAAAGCAATTTGCAGGGAATTTTTAATCTAGACAGAGCTAGAGAAAATCAAGAACTACTGAAAGCTGCAATTTTGAATTCAATTACAGAAGATAAAAGTTTCCGTAATAATTTAGAGCAGCTAGTATTAAGATTTTAGAAAGAGGAAAATAATACTATTAATGTTAGTCAGAATGCACAAGATCGTTCCTTTAACTTTAACAATCTAACTGCTGAAACTAATACGAACATAGCTGCTGATACAAACATAAGTCAACAAAACAACTACTTTCGTAACGAATAATAGTTATCCAGACCTTCTTGATAAAGACTTAGTTCCTCTAACTCTAGGAGGAAAATTATTAACATATTTCAAAGTATTTTGTTTTTTGTGTTCAGCATTAATTTTCTGGGCATTATTTGGGTGGCTAGCTGAATACTCTTTTCCGTTTGGTGAATCAATTCAGTTACTTTTATCCTGCTTTCATGGAACTGTTTCAAATAAGGTAAACAAATTACAAAAACAGTTACAGGATACAGAATTTATCTCTCAGATAAACAACAAAGAGCAAATAAAAAAATTAAACAATCTTGATTTTCAAGCATGGTTATACATAGAAGTCTTAGATAAATTAGGTAAAAATGAAGCAGAATGTCATAAGAAAATCACCAAGACCATAGAAATTTTAAAGCAAAAAAAAGCAGAAATTTTAGAAGAACTGGAGCCGAGAAGACCAAAAAATTACCGTTTATTTAAAAGAATACACAATTTTTTTCAAGATGGGAACTTAACTAGAACAGAAAAAGAACTCAACCGAATAGATAAAATTTTAAATGACTTAGTCTGTGCTGCTAAAAAAAGTTCTCCTTCACCAGATATTATTCAGGATTTACTCAATGATTTATACTTAGCTATATCTCAAAATGCTGAGAATATTCACCCTAAAAAAATAGGATTATTGTATAAAGTTGGCGAGTTACTTAATCTCATATCTAAAAAAGAGATTTCCAGGCTTGACAGACAAGAATTAGATAATTATTATGAGAGTACAATTAAGGAATTAAAATCTCAAATAAAAGTTTTTTCTACAGAATTAAAAAAATTACTTCAAGAAAAGTATGTTCACGAACAAGAATTACAGAGACTAAATAAAGTAATAGCTGAAGGTAATATTGAAATAGCAAAAATTAGTGAAGAGGTTAAACATTATAGAGAACAATGTAAATCCCAAAATTCTCTAGTTGATAATTTGCAACATCAATTAAATGTAGCAAATCAGAAATTGAAAGCAGTACAAACCGAACGAAAATCTATATTAAACAGAAACAATCAACTTATAGAAGATATTAATCAAAAACAAAGTGAAATATCTTCACTTATAGATAAGTATTCTGCCATCAGACCTTTAGAAGGTAAATATATCGGAAATATTAGTAATAAATCTAGTAAGTATCACTTTAGTGAAAAATGTCCAGATTGGAAGATGCTTGTGGCAGAGTATGTTTTGGATATTGATGGTTCGCGAGAAATGATCAATAGAGAAATTATCAATCGTAGTCAGTCAAATATCTTTAGAAAAAATGGGTTAGAAGCGTGTCAATTTTGTGCAAATCAAAGAAAAAATAAAAAGAAAAAATAAATGGTTTAAGGGAAATTGATAAACTGATTCAACAAACCTATTAACTAACTAAAAATATTCGTAACACTTGGCTTAATAACTTAAAACAAAAAAAATCTTCCAGAGCTTTAGTTTCACCCACTACTATTTCTTGACGCACCATTTCAGCCAAAATATCCCACTGTTCATCCTTAGTAGCTCCGAATTTATCTTGCCACAATCTTTCATATTCTAATTCAGCTAAAAGACGAGAGGCGATCGCATCTTGTTCTGCTTCTGGCAATTTCTCAATTTGGGAAATTGCACGCCGAAGTAACTCTGTCATGTTTAAATATTTATCCAATTTTCTATATTATTAGACCAAATATACTCATCATTTATTATCCAATCATACCAATTTTCCTTCCTTCTTCCTTCTTGAATAAAAATGATATAACTTAATATATCATCCCAAAATAATCAAGAAATTTACATGGATTTTGAACGACCATTAGGCTCAGTAATTCAAGGTTCCCTCAGTCAAGGATTAGAAGTACGACTCCACCCAGACGTATTGGTAGAAGATATGCGAGTTGGTAAATTTTTAGTCGTACAAGGAGTACGCGCCCACTTTTTCTGTATGCTAACCGATGTTTTATTAGGAACATCCAGCGAACGAATAATGATTAACCCGCCCCTACCCACAGATGATTTTTTACAATCTGTTTTAGCTGGAGGTAGTACCTACGGAACTATCGAACTCGCCCCAATGTTAATGTTAGTTATTGCTCCAGAAACATCACCAGTTTCTTTCAAATCGAACGAAAAAAATGACAATCAAAAAAAATCCCAATCCATAGAAAATTTAGCATCCTTTGAAGCTCAAACCAGTGCCGAAATTAAATTAATGCCAGTCAAAACTATTCCTAGTCATTTTTCCCAAGTTTATGAAGCAAGTGTCAGAGATTTTAGTCTAGTTTTTGGTAGGGAAGACGACCCCAGTCGCCGCAATTTTGCTGTGGGTAAACCTATTGATATGGATGTATCTGTTTGTTTAGATTTAGATAGATTTGTAGAACGGAGTAATGGCATTTTTGGTAAGTCGGGAACTGGTAAATCTTTTCTGACTCGTCTACTTTTATCTGGCATTATTCGGAAGGGTGCTGCAGTAAATTTAATTTTTGATATGCACTCTGAATATGGTTGGGAAGCTATGGCTGAAGGAAAACAAGTTAATACTGTTAAAGGTTTACGACAATTATTTCCCGATCGAGTCGAACTTTGGACGCTTGACCCAGAATCTACTAGACGTAGAGGGGTACGAGATGCACGAGAATTGTATCTTAGCTACAACCAAATTGAGGTTGAGGATATTGGGTTGGTGCAGCGGGAGTTAAATTTGTCTGAGGCAAGTATTGATAGTGCAAATATTCTCCGCAGTGAATTTGGCAAGTCTTGGATTACTCAATTATTAGCAATGACTAATGAAGATATCCAAATATTTTGTGATGAGAAGAGAGGTCATAAAGGTTCGATTATGTCATTGCAAAGGAAATTGTTACGACTGGATAATCTGAAATATATGCAGACAAAAAATACCAACAATTATATAGAAGAAATTTTAGAATCTTTAGATGCAGGAAAGCACGTTATTATTGAATTTGGTTCCCAGTCAAATATGCTTTCTTATATGTTGGCAGCTAATATGATTACTCGCAGAATTCATAATAGTTATGTGCGTAAAGCAGATAAATTTTTAAGTTCTAAAAATCCTAATGACCGCCCTCAACAATTAGTCATAACTATCGAGGAAGCTCACCGTTTTCTCGACCCTGCCATAGTACGTTCGACTATTTTTGGTACTATTGCTAGGGAGATGCGGAAATATTTTGTGACTTTATTGGTGGTAGACCAGCGACCTTCGGGAATAGATGCGGAAGTTATGTCTCAAATTGGTACGAGAATTACGGCTTTATTGAATGATGATAAGGATATTGATTCTATTTTTACGGGAGTTTCTGGCGGTCATAGTTTGCGGTCTGTTTTGGCAAAGTTGGATTCTAAACAACAAGCTTTAGTATTAGGTCATGCCGTACCGATGCCTGTAGTAATTCAAACTCGTGCTTATGACAAAACTTTTTATCAGGAAATTGGAGATATGGATTGGCGGTATGTTTCTGATAATGAATTGTTTGAAGCGGCTCAAGTGGCTTTGGATGATATTGGGTTTTAGTTCAGGAGTTGGTGGTAAATATTTTATATAGAATCCGGGTAATGAATTATCGTCCTACTTAGGAGTCAGGAATCAGCATTCAGGAGTCAAGAGTTAGGAGAAAGAAAGGATTTGAATAGCATGAATTTTTAAATTCGTATTCAATAGAACATCTCTAAGTTGAGGAAGTAATTTTACGATGTTATACAGTTACTGTATAACTTAGTGGTTGAATCAACTCCTAATGAGATTTCAATTAATCAAGGTATCTTTCCAGCAACAAAATAGCAGAAACTAGCTGAAGTTATTGTCAGTTAAGCTTTGTCAGCGAATAAATATTCTTTTGTGATGATGTAGTGCCTATGGAACTAGACTATATGTAAATTTGTTTGCTAGGTTGCCTTGCAGTAGCTGGATTGGATTGAGTATCTATGAATTGCACTGGCTCATAAGTATTAATCCACAAGTGAGCGCCACATTTTGCTGGTTGGTAAGGTCGATAAACAATTTGGCAAGGACCTGGAATATATAAGTCATAACCATAATCGTTGCGCTTGCCATCCTTAACAGAAAGAACTGGTTCTAGTTGTTCTGGAGGTTTACCGATATTGCCTTTTATTTTGCTTTGATTAACATGAATCATTTTAGGTTTGGTAGGTTCTTGCTTGTGCCAAATACCTTTCGGACCGCGCCGAGCCGGAATTATTACAGGCATTCCACTCGAAGATACTGGTATTTCCCAGAATCTACCTTTTTTGTCAGCTCCTTTGACTCTTCCTTGAGCTAATAAAACTAATAAACGTTGACGAGATATCCCTAATAGAAAAGATGCTTCTCTAGTACCCATGATTTTTTTCTCAACTGTTGGACAATAGTTAATTCTAGTAAATTTAAGGTAACTTTCTAAAAGTTACCTCAAAATAAATGTAAATGAAATTATTGATTTTGTTGACCTAAAATTATTTACAGGCTACCTATATTTGCTAAACCAAGAATCACACCTGCACCTAAAATGTGACCGAAGCTTGTAGTTGCCAGAACACCAGCTACTCCAAAACCACCAAAAAAGTTGGAACCAGGCATCGCTGGGCCGACACTAGGATATTTAACTGTTAACTTGGCAAAGGCGATCGCTACGATATTGCAGATAATCATTATTAGGGCTATTTTAGGACTCCAGTCAAAAGTATTGGGGCCAAGTGTTAATAAGGTTGAGTCAAGCATTTTTTCTTGTCCTATATATATGTACATTGAAAACCTCAGTGGCATCTTTATATCAGAAAATTGTTCTTTTTTTTCTTCCCGTGAGACTTAGCAATAATTCTTTACAAATCCAGAAGGAAGAGGCCAGAAAGAAGAAATTTCTTATTTTTAATTGACTAATTACTAAAATCTATACAAAATCTTTTGATTCAACAATTTAAAATATCCTTTTGACAGGAGAGAATAAATAGATTCAAACCAAAAAAGCAAAAATAGAAATACTGGAAGCTTTTATTAAAACAGCATCTCTTCGTGTTATTCAAGAAATGAGTCGTCAGCAGACAAATTTCTCCTTCCTGTAATAATTAGTTAATAACTCATATGGTAATAGTTAACGGCTGAATGCTTTCCTTAAGCCTAATATTTTTTAACTAATTCTTGGAAATCTCTCAATTGCTTTTTCCTCCTTTAAAGGTAATCAAGCTGATAGCTGAATGCTTACATACTGATGACTGAATCAAGGCAACCAAATATTAGGAAATATCGACGTCCCTACTTCTCGCAAAGACTTATTAATCGTCCTGAAAAATTGAATATGTTCCTCATCTTCTTCTACTGGAATAATATTAGCTTTCTCCCCTAATTCAAACTTATCCAGTACTAAATTTGCAGCTTCTAAACCAGTCACATAAGCTTTTTCTTGAGACCACGAACCATGACGATTAGCAATCCAATCACCACTCATAAATACATTCTCAAAACTTGTCTTTGCCGGGAGTAAATATTGATAGCTACCAGGGAAAAAATGAGTCACCCCTTCCCTCACTCTTACAACACTTTGGTCAATAATTTCTGCTTCTCTAAATTCAGGAATACAAGTTGCTAAATATCCCTGCACAATTTTTATTATTTCCCCATCACTCAAAGGTAAAAATTGATTAGCATGATAAAAATCTACTTCTAAAACCGTTCCTGGTTCATCTCGAAATTCATCATGTAAAGCATTCAAATCAAAAAACGTCCAACCAGTAGTTGCATCAAATCCAAAACAAGCATTAGAAGCACGAGGAATCAGAATTTTTCTATCAAACCATAATCTAACTCCTAATACATCAACTCCACCTAGATTATTAACGTTCCTAAATTCTTGACGGCTTTGTAAAGCCTCGCTTCCTGCCAGAATCTTTTTCATTCCACTAATACCAACTGAAAAAATTACAGCATCCGCCTCAAATATTTGGTCTTCACAAACAACTCCTTTGGCTTTGCCATTATCATCAACAATTAACTCAATAACTCGCTGTTTTGTCAGAACTTTTCCACCTAAATTTTCGATACTTTCTACCCAAGGTTTAAATATCATTTCTCCAACAGTACCTCGACACCAAACCACATCAAAATTAGCTTGATGAGCCAGAATAAAATAATATAACATTCCCAATGCAGCAGCAGCCGAACATTGTTCTCCCGGAGCAAATAAACCAACTAATAACATAGCGTTAAAAGCATCATTATATAATCTTTTACTCACGCCATATTGTTTAAATAATTCTCTCGCCGTTACTGAATCATATCTTCGCCAAGCTTCATCCGAATTATCAAAATCTATAAGAGAATAAAGCAGTGGCAGAGCAGAAAGGCGATCGCTCCAAGGTAGCCGTTGAAATTGAGTATAAATAAAAGTACCAAGAGGCGTTGGTAGAGATGGTAAATCTTGAAAAATTGGTGATTCTACTTCTAATCCAGCAGGAGAATATTGAGCCGAGCGAGTCCAAGAGGTGAAAGGATAAAGGTTTAACTCCTTGACAATAGAAAATATGTTATGGTATGGATACCAAAAACCATGTATCCCGACTTCTACCGAACGACCACCGGGAGTTTTCCAGCCAGCCACTAAACCACCAGGATAAGGGCTAGCTTCTAGAAGTGTAACATCATAGCCATGTTTGGCTAGGTGGTGAGTGGCTCCTAAACCAGCCCAGCCAGCACCTACTACTACTATCTTTGGAGTTTGAGTTTCTGTAGACATACTATTTTAGAATCAAAAGTAAAAAAATATTGAATTTTCGTGGATTTTCCACAACTACTTTTTGGAGTTTTTCCAAAGTTGGTTAATTTTATCGTAATTTCATCAAGAAAACTATGTCTAAATTAATTTGGCTGTGGGATGAATTGTCATTTTAGAAAACACTAATCAAGTCTATCTTATTGCTAAGTATATTGTCTAATCTTTTTTACAAAAACATTAGTATTTTTTATGAAAAATTAGTAATATTCACTACTTGAAACTTTAAAAATACAAATATATCGAAATTATCAATATCAAGCAAATTCAGCTATTTAGACAATAAAATGGGTTTTACATCTTTTTTTGTAAATATGTAAATATCTTTAATATAGAATCTAGGTAATTAGTTATAGTATTGTGGAGGAGTCAGGATTTAAGAGAAAAAATGATTTAAATAGCATAAATTTTTAAATTAGTATTCAATAAAACACCTGTATTAAGAGGAAGTAATTTATAGAACTAGATGTCAAGTTGACAGTTGTTCATTAATTTCATGCTCTATTGGCGAGATTTCCAGTAGACCAGATTATTGTTTTCAGCAATCAGGACTTAAACAGACAAAAAAGTTATTTCCTGACTACAAAGAAATATATTCGGAAGTTCAACAAATTAACTTACAAAGACTAGATAAAGCTTGGAAACGTTTCGGCTAATAGCCGACATGAAAGGCTAATACCCGCTCAAACTGATAAACGTAGAGGACGACCAAGATTTAAAAAATCCGGGAAGTTAAGGTCATTGTGTTTTAGTAGAGTTAATCATCCCAAAGCAGTAATTAAATTTGATGGAAAACAAATAATTACTACAAGGTTTGGTGCTATTCGAGTGGTAGTTCATAGATCTATGCCAGATCGGCTTGTTATCAAAACTGCAACTATAACCAAAAAAAACGCGGTGTTCATGTAATTAAAGTTAATCCTCACAATACGTCATATGCATTGCAGTAATTGTGGTCAAAAAATACCTAAAACTTTGTCAGTTAGAACTCACTATTGTCCTAAATGTAAAATAATTTTAGATAGAGATGAGAATGCTGCAATTAACATATTAAATAAAGCATTAAACGAGGTGGGTATCATCTTGTCTGCTTGTGGAGGCTATGAGATTAATCGGCCTGTAAAACAAGAAACTTCTTTGTTTGAGAAGCTCCCGTTATAATCTCCGATTTAACCGGAGAGAACTTCACATCTGCACAACTTTTCCATAGCAAAACTTATCACCTATTGGCCTCAAACCTCAAACCTTTGAAAGATATAGTTAAAATAAAAATATAAAGTCTATATCCACTTTGAAAAGCAGGATTTAGATAATATCATATAACCTCTGTAAAGTCAAGAAAATAAATCTTAGTGTCATACTCAACCCAGAACAGCCCAGAGCTGGATCTGAAGACCTTATTTCCATTTGAACTAGACAACTTCCAACAAACAGCGATCGTCGCCCTGAACGCTGGAAAATCAGTAGTTGTTTGTGCCCCTACAGGCTCAGGCAAAACCTTAATCGGAGAATATGCCATCTACCGGGCCTTAAGTCGTGGGCGACGAGTATTCTACACTACACCTCTAAAAGCCCTATCCAACCAGAAATTACGGGACTTCCGCAACCAATTTGGACCAGAAATGGTAGGGCTAGTCACAGGAGATACATCTGTTAACCGGGAAGCACCAATCCTAGTAATGACGACAGAAATCTTCCGCAATATGCTGTACGGCACCCCCATTGGAGAAATAGGCACATCCCTAGAAAAGGTAGAAGCAGTAGTTCTAGACGAATGCCACTACATGAACGATCGCCAACGAGGCACAGTCTGGGAAGAATCAATAATTTACTGCCCGCCAGAAATCCAACTATTAGCCCTTTCCGCCACAGTAGCCAATAGCGACCAACTCACAGATTGGATTACTAGAGTACATGGACCTACCGAACTAATCTACTCTGATTTCCGACCAGTCCCTCTGCAATTTAATTTTTCCAACAATAAAGGTCTATTTCCCCTACTTCATAATAATCAAAAAAGAATCAATCCCCAACTCAAGCCTAAAAGTAGACAAGCAAATAGAGACAGAAGAGACAGACAACAAGAACCAACCTTATCAACAGTCTTGTCTCAGCTCAAAGAGCGAGATATGTTACCAGCCATCTACTTCATATTCAGCCGTAGGGGATGTGCTCGTGCAGTAACAGAAGTAGCACAAGTCAGCAATCTTACCTTGATTAACGAAGCAGAAGCAACCAAACTACAAACCCTAATTCGAGAATTTCTCAAGCGCAACCCAGATCTAGCTGGCTCTCAACAGTTAGAACCTCTTACCAGAGGAATAGCAGCTCACCATGCCGGAATGTTACCCGTCTGGAAAGGATTAGTCGAAGAATTATTTCAGCAAGGTTTAATCAAAGTAGTATTTGCCACAGAAACCTTAGCGGCAGGAATTAATATGCCAGCCCGGACAACGGTTATCTCCAGTCTCTCGAAACGTACAGATGATGGACACCGACTCCTTAGACCATCAGAATTTCTGCAAATGGCAGGTAGGGCAGGACGACGAGGGATGGATTTTCAAGGTTATGTTTTAACTGTACAAACTAGGTTTGAGGGTGCTAAAGAGGCAGCTTATTTAGCAACTTCTGGAGCAGACCCCTTAGTGAGCCAGTTTACTCCTAGCTATGGTATGGTGCTCAATTTACTACAAACTCATACATTGGAGGAAGCAAAAGAGTTAGTAGAACGTAGTTTTGGTCAGTATTTGTCTACCCTATCTCTGCTGCCAGAGCGAAAAGAGATTGAACAAAAGTTAGAGGAATTGACGTCTGTAGAAAATAAACTGGGAATTTATGAAGAGAATGATTGGGTTAATCTCGAACAACTACTGACAAGTTATGAAAAGTTAAGGGAAAAAGCAAAAGAGGAGAAGCGACTGCTGAAGATTTTGCAAAAGCAGGCAGAGGAAACTCGGATTAGAGAAATGTCTTTATCTTTGTCTTTTGCAGTATTGGGAACTGTGGTTAGTTTGAAAGGAAAGCACGTTCCTACTGCTAAGAAATCTACTTCGGAACCTATTCCGGCAGTATTAGTAGCAAAAGTTCCTGGCTCTGGTCAGTCTCCTTATTCCTTGTGTTTGGGCAGAGATAATCGGTGGTATGTAGTAGCAGCAATGGATGTGGTGGCTTTACAGGCAGATTTGCCTCGGTTGGTTGCTGTGGACTACATGGAATTGCCTGGAGAGATGGAATCTCGCTTAGGGCAATGTCGCAAAGGAGATGAAACTTCTCTGGCTTTAGCTCAACAAATTCCAGTAGTACCAGTGCCAGTCGATGCTCCAGAGGTTTTGGCACAAATGCATAAGGTGGCAATAGTCGAAGCACAAGCCGAGGAACATCCTGTGAAGGAATGGGGGAACCCTCGTACTATACTGAAGGGTTGGCGACGGATAGGAATGTTGAGGGCGGAAATAGAGGATCGCCAAACTGAGTTGGAGGATAAGTTGGCACGTCACTGGCAAGAGTTTCTGAATCTGATTGAAATTTTGCAATATTTTGGCTGTCTACATGGAGTCGAGCCTACGGAGATTGGTCAAGCTTGTGCAGCAATTCGGGGTGATAATGAATTGTGGCTTGGTTTAGTGCTTATGTCTGGAGCTTTTGAGGCACTTGACCCTCATCATTTAGCTGCTGCTTGTGCTGGTCTAGTGACGGAGATTACTAGACCTGATAGTTGGACTCGTTATGAGTTGTCTGTTGAAGTAGAGGAGGCTTTGGCTAGTTTGCGCAGTTTACGGCATCAGTTATTTCAGGTGCAGCGTCGATATCGGGTAGCTTTGCCTGTTTGGTTGGAACGAGATTTGATTGGTTTGGTCGAACAGTGGGCTTTGGGAGTGGAATGGCAGGAGTTGGTGGAGAATACAAGTTTGGATGAGGGGGATGTTGTCCGAATTTTACGTCGGACTTTGGATTTTTTGTCTCAGATTCCTCATGTGCCTCATTTATCTGATACTTTGCAACGGAATGCTTATCGGGCTATGCAGTTGATCGATCGTTTCCCTGTTAATGAGGTAGTTGAATAATATTTGAGGTCTCTAGTGGTCTGTCAATTTTGAAATGATGGGTTGAGATAAGACAAGGAAGGAAAGTAGACAACACAGAAAATCTAATAGCTTATCCCTCAAATCAATCTTGACAGACCACTAGGGGCAGGGCAAACGCACACAAAACTTAACAATTGAGCAAAAAAGCAATCGTTACTAAATCAAAGCAATCGTTACTAAATCAAAGTGATCGTTACTAAATCAAAGCGATCGTTACTAAGTCAAAGCGATCGTTACTAAGTCAAAGCGATCGTTACTAAGTCAAGACGACTGCACAGTAAAGTATTCAACTACCATTGCCTGATTCAAGGGGAGAGAGAATTCAGAACAAGACTCAGATAATTATTGTTCCATCCAGCTTTGAGACGTTTTGCATGAATCCCCCCTTTTGCAGTTGACTCATGGGTAAGAAGATTTAAAGCTAGGTGACGAACCACGGCTAAATTTTCTGCACTATAACCAAGACATCCAGATAAATTATCTTCTTGGAAGCTAACGTCGAGAACCCAATGAAGCTGATTTTCAATCCCCCAATGGCTGCGAACAGATTCAGCAAAGCGCTGGGCATCACTTTCTATACTCATTAAATAGTATCGCTGCTCTACCGTAATTTTATCCTTGACTCGACGTTCTGATTCTACCATACCAATACTTTGTAACCCATTCCATTGCTTTGCCCCATACAAATATTCAGTATGACCTATACTCCAGTATCTGCGAATCTCAAGGCGACCATGATCCTGATTGATTGTTTGATGAAATTGATGTTCAATTCCTTTCCAATCTTGTTGACGAGCAAATTCAAATAACTGCACCACATCTTGGTAAAGATTGGGATGATTTCTTTTTAGTGCTAAAACATAATCTCCTTTTTGCTCAATAATAGTTTGTGCAATCTCATGCAGACATCCCATCGCATCAATACTAACTATGCTTCCTTCAATGGTGAGTATTTTCAGGAGTTCAGGAATGGCAGTGATTTCGTTAGATTTAGCACTAACTTTCCTTTGTCCTAAGACCAAGCGATTTTTTGTAGCCCATGCACTCACCATATGTATTGCTCCTCGACTTTCTCCTTTTTCTAAAGCCCTATGTAGGCTTTTGCCGTCAATAGCAATCACTTGTCCTTCCGTAATCTCAGTTACGGCTTCTATCCAAGACAAAAAACATTTTTGTAATTCTTTTGGGTTTAAGCGAGCAAATAGTCTCATTAAGGTATCATGTGAAGGAATGCCATGAGGTAACTCTAAAAGTGTTTCTAACCATTCTTTTTTAGCGTGACCATAATTTTCAATTTCCACCCAATTATTGGCACCACAAATCACAGCACAAATAGTAATGATTACCATATCAATCAGAAGATGATTAATACTATGTTCTACACGAGGATCTGTTAAAAAATGAAAATGTTTTTCGCTATTATGCTATTGGTGAGTTAGTCATAAATGTAAGTCGCAATCATTACACTGACTATTTTCCCCCATCGTCAATCAAAACAAGCAGATGAGCATTCCTGTTGAATTTTTCGGATCGGGACTAAGGACATACTGCTATATATAGCGTATAAATAGGTAATAATTTGAAGTTTAACCACTATATTTAGTTTATATCCGTAAGTCCTGCTTATGTTAAGTTTTGTGTGCGTTTGCCCTGTCGCCCGCGCCTCGGCGAGGCTTTAAACCCAATTTTTCGGTAAAAACCATTAAGTATATCTACCACAACTAATCCAGTAGAGCGATCGCCAATCACATAAGGTTATGTGTCAATAGATAAAGCAGCTTGAACGGTTGCTAAGGCAGTATCAGGAGTAGCTAGAGTTGTTGTGATGATAATTTTTTAGTAATTATTGTTTAATACTTTAATCATTTAATTTACCAAATTGCTTCTAGATTAATTGAAATCCTGGTAACACATTTGTCATTTTGAAGGCAGTGGGATTTTTCTCTTAATTTTGGCAGAAGACCTGCACCATAGCGCACTCTCGCTGTCGGGATGAATGCTAATCAATATTGTGGTTTTACACTGAATATGTTAGAGTGTGAACGTCAAGTCAGCAAGCAGTAAATGGTCGAGAAAACATATCAATTTAGGTTGTACCCAACTCCAGAGCAGAAAAATCTGTTGCGGAGAAATTTAGGCCGTGTTTGCTGGCGCAAGCTCCCCTACTTATAACCAAAAATATTAGGAGAACCTCAATGAATATAAACATGAAGCATTACATATCTTCACTTATAAAACGATTTACGTCAAGAACTTTACCCTTGGCAAAAATGGTTGTGGAAACTAAAAAAAAAGACCTCTTCTGCTAATTGTTATTTTGTTTGGAGTATCTATCCTTATAAGTTGTAACACTACTCCACTACCTTTGCGAGTTGCTGTAAATTTGTGGCCTGGGTACGAAACTCTATACCTCGCAAGAAGCTTAGGATATTATGATAATACTTCAATCAAACTTCTTGATTTTCCTTCTGGTACTCAACAGGTAAGAGTTTATCGAAATAATAATCTGGAAAGTGCTGCTATCTCACTGGATCAGGCATTAGAATTAGCAACTACTAATCCAGATGTAAGGGTTGTAACAGTGATAGACTTTTCTGAAGGAGGAGATGTAATTTTAGCAAAACCAGAAATTCCCAATCTTCAAGCATTAAAAGGTAAGCGAGTAGGTGTAGAAGCTAATGCTTTAGGGGCATATATTATTACCCGTGCTTTAGAAAAAGCAGCAATGAAAATCGAAGATATTCAAGTTGTTTCTTTAGGACTTTCAGAACACGAGCGAGCATTTAAAGATGGAATTATTGATGCAGTTGTTACCTTCGGTCCGGCTCGTACTAAACTGTTAGCATTCGGAGCGAAACAAATATTTGATAGTTCTCAAATTCCTGGTGAAATTGTTGATGTTTTAATAGTTCAGAAGACGGTGATCGCCAATCAATCCAAAGATGTACAGACATTGATAAATGGACAATTTAAAGCACTTGATTATCTGGCACAAAATCCCCAAGATAGTGCCCGTCGGGTTGCTCCTAGAACTCAGGTGACACCAGAGGAATTTTTAGAATCAATGAAGGGATTACGCAGGCCAAATTTACAAGAAAATCAACAACTTTTAGATCGAGAGAATCCTGCATTACTCAAAACTACTCAACAATTAATTGATGTGATGCTTGCCAACAAACTATTATCGAAATCTGTCGATCCAATGACTTTATTTGACGATCGCTTTGTCAAAGCAGCAGAACTTTAATGATTTTCTCACTAAACTTTTAAGTAAAATGAAACAGTTTCCCTTTTCTTTGCGGTTTTCAATTCCAGCTATTCTACTGATATCTGGTACAATACTGGGTGGAATAAATATTCAGCAAGAAACGTCATATTCTTTTCAACGAGTTGAGGAAGATGTCAGTGGGAATGCAAGATTTGCGGGGGAACAAATTTCAGGAATCTTGGAATATCTATATCGTCGAGGCAACATAGAACAAGCTGAAATTGCTATTAGTAAGATGCAAACTGATGTCAATCTTAGTTTAGCTCTTTTATTCGATCTAGAAAATCATGTTCTTCTGGCAACCCAGTATGAATTGCGAAATCGATCCTTGAAACAGACCCCGGCAGCAAAGAATAAGAGCGCATTTAGACAAGTTCGAGAAAATCTCTCAGGACAAATTATTTTATCAGAAGACAAACAAAAAATTTCGGCAATTTATCCAGTTCCCCTACAAATAGATGCTGGAGAACTTCGTCCCTCTGAAGTGGGGATTCTTTGGTTGTCTTATGATATATCACGTCTGAAACAACGGGCATTTAGAGATGCTTTATTTCGCTCCCTAACCTCTAAAATTACCTTAGGTGGATTTTGTATTTTACTCTGGTTCTTCTTTGAAAAAACTCTGACCAAACGAGCAGAGCAAATTGTGGTAGTTAGCAAAAAAATTGCCCAAGGAGAACTTAATCAACGGGTGCATATTCAAGGATCTGATGAGTTAGCTCAAATTGCATCAGGATTTAATAAAATGGCAGATTGGATTCAAACAAATACTGAAAAATTACAAGCTAGTGAAATTGCTCTTCAACAAGCAAACGAAACCCTAGAAGAACAAGTCAAAGAACGGACGATCGCTTTAAGTGAACAAAAAAAACAAAAAAATCAGCTAGAGGAAACCCTCTATAAACTTCAACAGACTCAAGCGCATTTAGTTCAGCAAGAGAAGATGTCAAGCTTGGGACAATTAGTGGCAGGAGTTGCCCATGAGATTAATAATCCCATCAACTTTATTCATGGTAATATTGTTCATGTAGAGGAATACACTCAAGTTTTACTGGATTTTGTTGAATTAGTGCAGCAATGTTATCCTAATCTTACCTCAGAAATCGAAGATTGGGCAGATGAAGTTGAGCTTGAATTTTTACAAGAAGATTTACCCAAAACGATCAATTCAATCAAAATAGGAACAAAGCGAGTTTGTGATATTGTTCTTTCCCTGCGTAACTTTTCTCGCTTAGATGAAGCAGAATTAAAAAAAGTTGAACTTCATGATGGAATTGAAAGTACCCTATTGATTTTACAAAATCGTCTCAAACAAAAATTAGCTATTCAGGTTATAAAAAATTACAGTGATTTACCTCTCATAGAATGTTATCCAGGACAACTAAATCAAGTATTTATGAATATTTTAGTTAATGCTATTGATGCCTTGGAAACCAGCGGTCGCGAAAATAAACCCAGACAAATCACTATCCATACATCACGAGTCGATGAAGAATGGGTGAAAATTGCGATCGCAGATAATGGTTGTGGAATTCCACCTTCAATTCAAAACCAAATATTTAATCCCTTTTTTACGACAAAACCTGTGGGTAAAGGAACAGGTATGGGAATGGCAATTAGTTACCAAATTATTACAGAAAAACATGGTGGTCAATTAACTTGTTCTTCAACAGTAGGGACAGGTACAGAATTTACAATACAAATTCCCATTCAACAACAAGCTGTGAATTAAGCACATTTTGAGAAAGGTCATTTCAGTTATCAGTTGGCTCGCAATTGACTTCTATTCAAGTAGATTCTACATGAGACCAAATTCTCTGAAATTGGTATTAGGTTGTTGGGTTACGAAATCCGCTTAACCCAACCTATTGGCGCGTCAAGCTTGAAAATGTGGGCAAAAAAACCTAACCCCCCAACCCCACAACTATCCCCCCTTACCCCACGAGTGAAAGCTATGCTTTATAAACATCTTTCTTAACATAAAACTTAGACATTAGAAAAAGGTTATGTTTATTACCATTCAATTAATATGATAGGAGAGTAAACGTATTTACAGAAGTTTCGGAAGCGCGTGAAGTACAAAGTTTTATTGTCCTAGGGAACACTTAACTGGGAACACTTAACTGGGAATATAAAAGTAGTCTTATGACTGTACCTCAGCATGCTCAAAAGTGCTGTAATTAGAGGCTAAACTCCTCCCATCTCCGAATCTCCGAATCTCCGAATCTCCCTATCAGAAAAGGATTTTAGGAGTTCCTTATAAGGGATAGCTTTGAAAGGGGGGAAGGAGGGAAGGGGGGAAACTCTGCCCTCTCCTTGCAGGAGAGGGGTTGGGGGAGAGGTCTTCTAGGTTGCTAGCTCCTAACCCACAATTTTAATCTAGACACGCTACTAAGACTCAGATTAACTCATCATCTTAATGTACCAATTCGATCGCTCGCTTCGTCAAAGTCTCAGCAGTTATACCATTAAAATTCATCACCTGAGCAGCACTAGAAGCAGTCTCACCTCGTCGCCAAGCAAACGTATCTCGCTTAACCTGACTCCGTAACATAATTGGTTCTAGCATTAAACTCGCACCACCAGTCACACCAATTAAAGCATCACCCCCGAATAATTTCTCAAAACCAGCATCATCCAAAAATCCGCCATCAGCTTCCGAACAAGTATCCCAACCTGTATCCTGGGGACGGTATAAACGTCGGGGGTTAATTACTGAAACTATCCGCACCCCAATACCTTCAGCTTCCAAAGCAGCAGCAGCTTCAAATACCGGAATTAATGGCATATCTCCCACTACTGCAAAAACAATAGTCTTATCCCCTGCAACCTCTTCAAGAAGAATAGCACCATCCTGCAACCCTTGTCTTGTCTGTTCAAAAGTAGTCCGAATAGGTAACGGTGACTTACTAGCAGTAATAGTCACACCCTTATTTTTAGTAGTCAGCGCCCAATCATAACAAACTTGAATACTATTAGCATCGGGTGGGAATAGGGCAAACACATTCCCATTCCGCATCATCGCTGCAAAATAAGCTTCAATCTCTGGACGTTGGTGAGTCCAACCGTTGCGCCCCTGTTCCAATGCTCCAGCGGTAAATAATGTAATAGTTGAAGGAGTAGGGTGACGTAATTCTGCCATTGCTTGAGTAACAGTCTGCCAAATAGGTACGCCGTTAATAGCAAAAGATTCATAAGAACACCAAACTGTCCGCGCTCCCATCAATGCTAAACCTGCCGCCATTCCAGCACAAGCATCTTCGCTCAAAGGTTCATAAACCTGACCTTTCGGACCTTGGAAATAAATGTCGTCTGGGGTGGGGTGAATAATTTTCAATGCTTGGTTAATATTATTAATACCTGATGCAGCGTTACCGTCGGCATTAGTAATTAGGAAATGAGGATCTTTTTGTCCGACATGAGCTATTAATGCTCCCATTGCAGTTGTCGCAACTTTGGGGTCGCCACCAACAGCATATTCTTCTAAAGGTAGTTGACCTAATTCTGCTAGTGGGTATTCAAATTCAGTGATAACAGTCTTAGATGCTGGACCTCCACCAGCACGTTCGCAATTTTTCCTTACTAACTCCCAACCTGCTACTGGTAGAGCGCGTTCTTTGAGTGCATTCATAATTTGGGGACTATCGAGGGTGTCTTTAGGATAGAGGTTGTGAGATTTTGAACCTCTAGCATGAACTCCTGCACCTTTAAGTTGTTTGATAATAAAAATCGTCAGTTTGCCACCAAGAGCAGATTTTGCTGCTTTGTCAACATTTTCTAATACTGCTTTGGTAAATTCCAGACGCTTTTCCAAGGAGAAGGCGCTACTATCAATGTAGTCACCTGCTTGGTTTTGGTCGTCGAAGTCTTTAGCATCTACCAGTATGACTTCCGCAAAACCGTTGCCTTTCCAATAGGCAATCATTTCTTCATTGGTTTTAGTGGAGACCATGCTGTGGTGTTCTTGACTATAACCATTCCACACTAATACTGGTAAAAAGTTGGTGACATCAGGATAGGCAGTGTTAAAGTGTGCCATACTGCTGACTGGATAGGGTTCCCCCATTCCACCATCTCCCAGAGTGAAAGGAAATAGGGTATCGCGATGTAATAATGCTGCTGCCATAGCGAAATGTTGCCCTTGACCTAATGGACCTGCGGGATTTAGTAATCCTGGAATGCAGCCAGATAGGTGTCCGAGGAGGCCGTGCATTTCCCGAAAGCGATCGCGCATTTGTTGGACTGTGAAGATTTCCATATCTTCTAGGGAGCGATCAAGAAATACGGCGCTATAAAATCCGGGAGCGTGATGTCCGACTTCTGTGAGAATATTTTTGTACCCTAACATAACTAGGGCTGCATAAGCTTCAGCTTGACTGGCAAAACCGCCTGGGTGTCCAGATGCTTTGCTACCTGTTACTTGTAACATTAAATAACGGAGGGCGTCAGCGTAGAGGAGGGTTTGATATACTCCAGTAGGGTCACTTGGTGAGGCGATCGCTTTACTTCCTTCTGCTATTGCTGGTGTTTTGCCGTGGGTTTCAAAATCAGGCCAAGCTTCTCCAAAGTATTGAATACCTTCGCAAAAATCTGGTACTGTTGTTGGCTTTGGTGTTGTTGCAGTCATAGCAATTTTCCTGTATTTTTCTCTTTTTATTTCAGCTTAAGAATAATTTAACATCTACGGGGATCAATGTTAATTCCTTTTACTTTACAGCGGTTTTCATGTGGGTAGACCAAAGTAGGGACGTTGCATACAAGTCCCTACTGGGTTATCATTTTTTTTATGTGGTTCATTGACCTGAAAACTTATGTAGTGGACCTTTTTATCTAAAATAGTTCATTATAATTGTCTGCAGTGAACGATAGTGAACCAATCTTTGACCAATTTCCTATTGCAACATTTAAGATGAAACAGTCTAGTAGGTAGTAATAAATCTGAGCAATATTTATTGATTTGTAGCTGAAAATAATGAGAAAACTTTAAGATATATAGGACTTACGCAAAACAAGATATTTCTGTCATTACGAGCGACAGCGAAGTAATCTCAAGCCAATACTTTTGTGCTGGATGTGTAAGTCCTGATATAACTAGATCAAAGTAGGCATAAGACTATGATACAATTATTAGCTTAGAAAGTTTTACCTTTGATTCAAGCCAACTCTAGGTGACTAATTCCTTGACATTTATGTAAAAATGCGGTGATATGTTTCTGTTTCAGGTAGTGATAAATTAGTGATAAAAAAATATTTGCCAATAGTTTTGCTCTAGCCCACGAAATATATCTCTGGAACTAGAGGAAAACTACTAGCCTAATTATAACTTTCCAAATGAATAAAATTGAAAAAAACTCTACAATGCAAGGCTAAGAGATTTTTAGCTGTAATATTGAATATTTGAAAATTCATCTAGAATCCAAGATAACATTCTGTTTCAGTGATATAAACACATTCTTTCTCTGGATCGGAACCTAACCATTTCTCTTGACGATAACCTAACTCATTTCCATCAAAGTCCCTGAAGAAAGCCAAGCATACACCACTGCCAGCATATCCACTTTCCTCAATAGGAATTCCCCTGTCCTTAAGGTTTCGACAAGCTTCAGCAATGTCAGGCACAATCTGTGTCCCAACCGTCCTTGGTTCAAATGGTTGGTAGGGATTGGCAGAAAGTCCTATACTTGTACTTGGATCTTCTTCCGAATAAAATTCTGCCCAAAATGGAGGCTGGTAAAATGTTGGATTGCATGACAGACCAAGGATTTTACCATAAAAATACGTGGCCTCATCCAGATCCTGGACATTTACCCGATCCACGAAGCCAGATTCCCGCAGAGGAGGAGGTGCATCGGATGTATAACACTGAGCTGCTGCTGGGGATGCCATCCAAGGATTTGCCAATAGAGTTACCGATATTACCAGAGCAATTACCAGAGTTTGAAAAACTTTGAGTAAAGTTTTCATGTGGTTTTCTCCAAATTCAATATCTTACAAAAAAGCCTACGGTGCAATAGTAATTTTCTGAAGTTTCCTATGTCAAGCAAATTATGTAAATATTCTTTACAATTGTGTAAATATTTAGAGTTTTCCCTAAATAGACATCTCCAAAAATCAAAAATAAAATTAATTATTATCCATAAAATTATCAATTACTCCCCTCCACCGGAGGGGTTAGGGGTGGGTTAAGTGTTCCCAGTTAAGTGTTCCCTGTTCCCTCTTTTCTGGAGATGTATAATAGAGAAAAACATCGCTCAAATAAATACACAGCAGTAATTATATGCAGTTTTAATTAATAGCTAAAATCCTTATAGAACAACAGGAATTGCCAGATTTTTTTAAGTTATAAAGTGACAAGTCCAATAATCAAAAAATCCAAAAGATAACTCAATTAAGAATATGACAATGACACAACTGCCTGGTCCAAAATCTCCACGTTGGATTCAACTTCTCCAGTGGGTGGCCGAACCCTTGACATTTATGGAAAAATGTGCCAAGCAATACGGCGACGCATTTCAAATAAAATTGAATTACCCAATGGTACTTATCAGCCATCCCAAGGCTATTGAGGAAATTTTCAAGACTAACCCAAAACAGTTCGACTGTGGTGTGGGAAATCAGGTGTTGCTACCATTGTTAGGAGATTTATCCCTGGCTTTGCTAGACGGTACTCCTCACCAACGTCAACGTCAACTATTGATGCCACCTTTTCATGGGGAAAGGATGCAAGCTTATGGTGAGTTAATTTGTAATATTGCTGGGCAAGTAGCTAGTAAGTGGGAAGTGGGGCAACCATTTTCTATGAGAAAATCAACCCAAGATATATCTTTGAAGGTAATATTACAGGCAGTTTTTGGTTTATATGAAGGAGATAGATACCATAAAATAGAGCAAATTTTGAGTGAAGCTCTAGAGTCGTTGGGTTCTCCCTGGAAATCAAGTATGCTATTTTTCAAGCCTCTCCAAATAGACTTGGGTGCTTGGAGTCCTTGGGGTAGATTTATTAGACAACGGCAAGAAGTTGATGAGTTGCTGTACGCAGAAATTTCTGAACGTCGTCAACAACTAGATCCCAAACGTTCTGACATTTTGACCATGCTGTTGTTAGCACGGGATGAAGAAGGACAACCCATGAGCGATCTAGAATTGCGGGATGAATTGATGACATTGCTATTTGCTGGACATGAAACTACTGCAACCGCCTTAGCGTGGTCGTTTTACTGGATTCATCGTCAACCAGAAATTTATCACAAGCTATTGGAAGAACTGGAAGACCTTGGGGATAACCCAGACCCAATGGCAATTATGAAACTGCCATATCTAAATGCAGTTTGCTGTGAAACCCTGCGTATTTATCCAGTGGCAATAATTGCATTTTCACGAATAGCAAAACTACCAATAACGATAATGGATCGAACATATCCAGAGGGAACTGCTTTAAGTCCCTGTGTTTATCTAACTCATCACCGAAAAGATTTGTATCCTGAACCAAAGAAATTTAAACCAGAACGATTTTTAGAACGTCAATACTCCGCTTACGAATTTTTACCTTTTGGCGGTAGTAACCGACGTTGCATAGGAGCAGCATTTGCCATGTTTGAAATGAAACTGGTATTAGCAACTATTCTTAGACACTATAATTTAGCATTGGCACAGAAACAACCAGTAAAAGCAGTACGTCGGGGTGTAACTTTAGCTCCTGCGGGTGGTGTGAAAATGGTTATGAAAGGTAAACGTATACCGGCAGAAAAAAAATCCCCTTCTGTAACAACTGTATAAAGTATTGTTAAACTGTAGGAAGTTAACAGTAGAATAACAAACCCAAACTACTGTTAATTGTCCCTCTGAAAAATCCCAAAACTTACCATTAATTAACATGAAATCAATCCCCGGACCAAAAACACCAGCTCTCTTTCAGAGACTACAATCGCTTCTCAATCCACTCAATACTCTTGAGTCAAGAACTGAGAAATATGGAGATATTTATACTACAGCAGGTGTTGCAGGTAAAACAGTGATAGTAAGCAACCCAAAAGACTTAGAGGAAGTATTGACAAAAGATAATGGAAATGAGTATGAGGTTCCTGGCCAGAAAATTCTCAAGTCAGTGTTTGGAGAACACTCAATATTTGCCTTGTCAGGCGATCGCCTCCGTCGAGAACGCAAACTACTAATGCCACCCTTTCATGGCGATAGAATGCGTAACTATGGAGAGTTGATCCGTAACATCACCAAGGAAGCAGCGAGTAAGTTAATGGTGGGTAAAATATTTATTGCCCGTAAATTGATGGAAGAAATTACGATGCAAGTCTTACTCGAGATTATCTTTGGTCTATATGATAGCCCCCAGTTATTAGAAATCAGGTTAATGTTGGCAGATTGGATTGGGATCACAGCAAACCCATTAAGAGCAAGTTTACTACTCTTTCCAGGGTTGCAAAAGGATTTAGGTCCATGGAGTCCTTGGGGTAAATATCAGCGCCAACTACAAAAACTCGATCGACTCCTCTATGCAGAAATTGCTACTCGTCGCGCTCAACTAGACCCAAATTGTACTGATATCCTAACTCTCATGCTATTGGCGCAGGATGAAGAAGGTCAAGGTATGACAGACCAGGAAATTCGGGATGAGTTGCTGACACTGTTATTTTCTGGTCACGAAACCACTGCAACAGCTTTGACTTGGGCAATTTATTGGGTCCACAGGCAGCCAGAAGTATATCAAAAGCTAATGCAGGAATTGGCAACTGTAGAAGCAGATACCGATCCAATGAAAATTTTTCGTTTACCCTATCTAACAGCAGTTTGCCAGGAAACTTTGCGTATATACCCCCCGGTAATGTTGACATTCCTACGTCAAACAAAAAAAACTGTGGAGTTAAATGGTTATCAATTGGAAGCTGGTACAATGCTTCATGGTTCTATTTATTTGACTCACCACCGGGAAGATTTATATCCAGAACCGAAAAAGTTTAAGCCAGAGCGATTTTTAGAGAGGCAGTTTTCTCCCTATCAATATTTGCCGTTTGGAGGAGGTCAACGTCGCTGTATTGGTACAGCACTAGCAAATTTTGAGATGCGTTTAGTATTGGCAACATTGCTGTCTAATTTTGAGATGGAATTGGCAGATAATCGACCTGTGAAACCCCAACGTAGAGGATTTACTTTAGGGACTTCAACTGGAGTAAAAATGTTGATGAAAGGGGAACGCAAGCAGGTAGAAAAGAAATCTCCTTCCGTTGCAGTTGTATAAAATTGTGTTAAACTGTGGGAAGTTAACAATAGAATCAGAACTTACGCATGAAGTACGGAAAACTAGGATTTGAGATTGCTTCCCTGTCGGTCGCAATGACGAAAATACCTTGTACTGCGTAAGTCCTAAGAATAACAAACCTAAACTACTGTTAATTTTCGTTCTTAAAAAATTCCAAAACTCACCATTAATTAACATGAAATCAATCAAAGGCTCGAATACACTACCCTTCTTTCGGAGACTGCAATTGGTTGTCGCTCCACTCAATACTCTTGAATCCTATGCCAAGAAGTATGGAGATATTTTTACAATGATAACTTCTGCAGGTGAAGTTGTATGTGTCACCAGTCCACAAGCTTTGCAGGAGATATTGACAAAGGATAATAATAAGTATGAAGCTCCTGGTACTAAAATTTTACAACCAATATTTGGAGAATACTCAATGTTGTCCTTAGAAGGCGATCGCCACCGCCGAGAACGCAAATTATTAATGCCACCCTTTCATGGGGACAGAATGCGGAACTATGGTGAATTAATCTGTAATATCACCAAAGAAGCAGCCAGCAACTTAACAGTGAGTCAAACATTTATTGCCCGTAAACTGATGCAAGAAATTACGATACAGGTGATACTCCAAGCTGTGTTTGGTCTATATGATAGCCCCCGCTTATCACAAATTAAGTCAATGTTGGGAGATTTTCTTGAACTCACAGCCTCTCCACTTCGAGCTAGTTTATTATTTTTTCCCTGGTTGCAAAAGGATTTAGGTCCTTGGAGTCCTTGGGGTAAGTATCAGCGTCAACAACAAAAACTTAATGAACTCCTATATACAGAAATTGCTACTCGTCGCTCTCAACTAGATCCGAATCGTACTGATATCCTGACTTTAATGCTATTAGCACGAGATGAAGAAGGTCAAGGTATGACAGACCAAGAAATTCGGGATGAGCTGATGACCATGTTAGTTGCAGGTCACGAAACTACTGCAACAGCTCTAGCTTGGGCAGTTTATTGGGTGCACAAACAACCACAAGTATATCAGAAATTAATGGAAGAGTTGCAAACTCTGGAAATAGATGCCGATCCCATGACAATTTTCCGTTTACCCTATCTCACAGCAGTTTGCCAGGAAACCTTACGAATATATCCGGTGGCAATTTTAACATTTCCTCGTCGGACAAAACAACCTGTTGAGTTGGAGAGTTATGACTTGGAAGCAGGTACAATAATTCAGGGTTCTATTTATTTGACTCATCATCGCGAAGATCTATATCCAGAACCAAAAAAGTTTAAGCCAGAGCGATTTTTAGAGAAGCAGTTTTCTCCTTATGAGTATTTGCCTTTTGGAGGTGGCAGTCGTCGTTGTTTGGGAATGGCATTAGCAAATTTTGAGATGCGGTTGGTATTGGCAACCTTATTATCTAATTTTGAGATGGAATTAGCAGAAAATCGACCAGTGAAACCTCAACGTCGAGGAATAACTTTAGGACCTGCTGGTGGAGTAAAAATGTTGATGAAAGGCGAGCGCAAGCAGGTAGAAAATAAATCTCCATCCGTTGCACTTGTATGATATGTTGTTGAGCTATATCAAGTTAACAGTAGAGTAAAATACTTGCTTACTGTTAACTTCGGCCACTCAATAGTCCAAAAATTGACCGCTAACTAACATGAAATCATTTAGGCTGGAGAACCTTCAGAATATTCCTAGAAGGTAAAGCAGAAAAATATGGTCGTGATTTCAGAGTAATTAATCGTTGGGAGCCAACCAGCCAAAAATGCAGTTGTTGTGGTTTTCGTGGAGGCAAACTAGACCTTCAAGTGCGAGAGTGGGAATGCCTTAACTGTGGTGCCAAACACGATCGCGATACCAACGCAGCAATAAATATATTAGTCGCGGGCGGGCAGTCCGAGACACTAAACGGACGTGGAGGCAAGCGTAACCCACCCCCATCCCCTCCCGGGAGGGGAGCAAGAGGGGTGGGTGCAGCAGCCAATGAGACGTCAACCCGCCGAGGAGCTACGGCTCGGTAGGAATCCCCGTGCCTTTAGGCCGGGGAGGATGTCAACATAGTAACTTTTTCTGGTAAAAAATTAGTGGTAGTAAACAACCCAAAAGACCTACAGGAAGTATTGACAAAAGATAACGTAAATTATTAATGCCTCCTTTTCATGGCGACAAAATGCGGAACTATGGTGAATTAATCTGTGACATCACCAAGCAAGCAGCCAGCAATTTAACAGTGGGGAAAAAATTCATTGCTCGTCAAATGATGCAAGAAATTACGATGCAGGTAATACTACAAGCTGTGTTTGGTTTATATGATAGTCCTAGGTTATCACAAATCAAGTCAATGTTGGTAGATTGGCTAGAACTTACAGCTTCTCCGCTTCGAGCTAGTTTATTATTCTTTCCTTGGTTGCAGAAGGATTGGGGTGCTTGGAGTCCTTGGGGTCAATATCAGCGCCTACTTCAAAAACTAGATGAACTTCTCTATACAGAAATTAACGAGCATCGCGCTCAACTAGATCCAAATCGTATGTTAATTTTTCCTCTTAAAAAAATCCAAAAATTCACCAAATGCAAAAGAGAGAACCTAACGAAAACTTTATTCCAGCACCAGCAATAAATAACTGTGCTTGTAAAACTCCTGCTAAATAATAATTTTGAAGTATTTTACCACATTTTTTTCAAAAGTGCCAGATAGAAAAATTTGAAAATTTTGTCTTGTGGAGCGGAGAGCTTGGGATTCATTTCATCTGTCATCAGGTTGTATGCAAAAGTCATGTGACAAAAAAATAGATTCGTAAATTTTTCTTTGTATAGCTTGACTTCAGCAAAACTTTGTTCTAAACTCAAAAAGTGTGAGTTCTAAAGTAAGAGACTGTTTGTAAAATAAGTATTAAGAGAACATGCGAGTGACTAAAATCTAAAAGCGGTAATACTTCAAGAGATTGAAATTTGGTAGGTAGAGAAGTATTCAGTACATATATTCCTAGATTTTTAAGCGACAAATATTTGTCTTGATTTCTTCCTCCTTATTCCCTATTCCCTATTCCCTATTCCCTGTTCCCTGTTCCCTGTTCCCTGTTCCCTGTTCCCTATCTCCTTTTTATATTTCCTTTACAAACAATCTCTAAGAGATTATGAATTTAATACACATTATATTAAAATAAAAATAGATTAAAAAAAATCATTTTTTTAGAAGATAACTGAGTAGTAATAAATTTTACTAATCAGGAATATTAAAATTATTATCATGGTATCTAACAAAATTCTCATGGCATCTAACCAAAAAATTATTGAATCATTGGATAGCTCTACTGCAAAAAAAACAGTAAAAGAGATAGTTTTCATAGACTCTCATGTAGATAACTATCAAGATTTCGTCACAGAAGTTTCATCAGGAACAAAAGTATTTATTATTGAACCAAATGATGATGGTGTTCAACAGATAACCAAAGTTATAAACCAATATTCTCAAATATCATCTATACATATAATTTCTCATGGTTCTCCAGGGTGCTTATATCTAGGTAATAGTCAGTTAAATATTAATAACATTAACAATAATTACTCCGCAGCATTAAAAAGTTGGCCTGTTACTAATATATTATTATATGGTTGTAATCTAGCTTCTGGGGATGCAGGTGCAGAATTTTTAGAAAAGTTGCACAAACTTACAGGAGCAAATATTGCAGCTTCTGGTAAAGCAACGGGTAGTTCTGCTTTGGGTGGAAACTGGGATTTAGAAGTTACAAAAGGTGAGATAGAAGTTAGTTTACCATTCAGCGATCGGATTAAAAATCAATGGGAGCATATTCTCGATCCTTTTGAAGATCAGCCTTATTTTTTCCAAGTTATTGCAGGTCAGCTCAATGTATTCAACCCCAAGACACTTAGCTATATTGCTGTAGGGGAGACTTACGCTCCTGGATATAATGCAGCAGGATTTAATAGGCAAGACAATTTTATTTATGGAATTGAAGGTGTAAATGGAGCGCTAGAGGATTCAGGAGATGTTATTCGTATTCATTCTGATGGAACAGTCGATAACCTATCTATTACTGTAACAGGAACAGTTCAATTAAACTCAGGGGATGTAGACGATGACAATAATTTATGGGTAAGGACAGGTAATACACAACTAACCAGAATCAATCTTGAAACTGGAGATCAAACTCCTTTTAATCTTAGCGGACCTAGCTTATTGAATGTTGTAGATATAATCTACAACGATAATGATAACGATGAGGGACGAAAATTCTACGGAGCTGACAGCAATGGCAATATCTATACTATAGATCCATTTGGAGGGACTATTACTGCAAGTCAAGCAGTTGATTTGCCAGAAGGCAATGCTTATGGTGCTGCTTGGACTGACAAAGAGCGGAATCTGTTCCTTAGCCGAAATAACACAGGAGAGTTGTACCGGATCAATGATTACACTACTACTAACCCGACAGCTGAATTAATTAACACAGTAGATGATCCAACAAATCGTAACGATGGAATGTCAGATCCGCGGCAACCAGACCCAACAAATGTCTGGTTTGTCGATCCTAATTTTGACCCTAATCTTGAAAGAATTCCTGATAGTAATGATCTTTTTGATCACCAAACTACTTTTACCGAAGATACAACACCTGTAAATATAGTAGTTGCAGAGAGTGTCTCGATCTCAGATTTTCTTGGTGTAAGAGAGAATGACAATGATACTGTTCAAGGTTTTATAAGTAGGGCTAATATTACCCTGGATAATCCTCAAGATACAGATGTATTACAGGTGGACGAAAATGCCTTACCTCCTAATATTGATGTTGTTTTTGAATCTGATGATTCTATTACTTTGGTAGATGATGGAAATCTTACTACAACAACAGTAGATTTTGAAAATGCTCTTAAAGCTGTTACATTTAATAATACTGATGATACTCCAGACACGACTCCAAGAGAAATAGATATTCAGATATTTGACTCCAGAAGTGAAGGAGGAAATACATCTACCGTAACAATTGATGTCATTCCTGCTAATGATGCTCCTGCTTTTGTCAACCTAGATGATACTCCCACTTATGCTGTAGGTGGTGAGGCAGTTGTTCTAGACAGTGATGCCACAATTACTGACCCAGAATTAGATGAGAGAGATAACTACAACGGTGCTACCTTAACCTTGGCCAGAAATGGTGGAGCAAATAGTGAAGATGTATTTAGTAGTACATCAGGAGACTTAACAGAAGGTGCAGACCTAACAGTAGGTGGTACGGTTATTGGTACAGTTACGACTAATAGTGGTGGAACATTAATACTATCATTTAATGGTAATGCTACTACAGCTTTAGTTAATCAAGCATTACAACAGATAACTTATAGTAATACAGGTACTAGCACAGAAGCAGTAACCATTGATTACACTATTAATGATGGTAATACAGCAGATGATGACCAAGGTATAGGAGGAGCATTAGAAGGGACTGGTTCTATTACTGTTAATATTGAAGCAAATGTTCCTCCAGTAGTCAATAGCAGTGCTATTACCGTAGACGAAGCCAGTCAAGACACAGGATTAGGACTAACAGCTCCCACGGACGCAGATGGAGACACCCTAACCATCACAGTCACCGGACTGCCCACATTAGGTCAAGTCACCAAAGCAGACGGTACAGTAGTCAACAACGGAGATACATTAACATCAGAAGAACTGACAGGACTACTCTATGACGCCCCTGCAGACTACAACGGAACAGACGACCCCGGAGACTTTACCTATAATGTTAGTGACGGTACAGAAACAGTATCCGGTAGCACAGACATAACAATTAATCCAATCAACGACCCCCCCACATTAGACTTAGACGGAGACGACAGCAGTGGAGCGACAGAGAACAACTACACAACAACCTTCACAGAAGGAACTCCAGTAGCCATAGGAGACACTGATGTAGTCATCACAGACGTAGACGACACCAACATAGAATCAGCCACAATAACATTAACCAACCGACCAGACGGAGATACAGTAGAAAGCTTATCAGTAAATGGCACAGTACCAACAGGAATAACAGCAAGTAGTTATGACCAAGCCACAGGAACAATAACACTAACAGGAAGTGCCACACTAGCCAACTATCAGACGGCAATAGCCCAAATAGAATACAATAATACCTCAACAAATCCCAACACCACAGCTCGCAGTGTAACAGTAGTAGTCAACGATGGGGATAGCGACAGCAACACAGCAACAACCACAATTAATCTTACTGCAACCAACAGTCCTCCCACATTAGATTTAGACGGAGACGACAGCAGTGGAGCGACAGAGAACAACTACACAACAACCTTCACAGAAGGAACTCCAGTAGCCATAGGAGACACTGATGTAGTCATCACAGACGTAGACGACACCAACATAGAGTCAGCCACAATCGTATTAACCAACCGACCAGACACAGATACAGTAGAAAGCTTATCAGTCAATGGCACACTACCAACAGGAATAACAGCAAGTAGCTATGACCAAGCAACAGGAACAATAACACTAACAGGAAGTGCCACACTAGCGGACTATCAGACAGCCATAGCTCAAATAGAATACAATAATACCTCAACAAATCCCAACACCACAGCTCGTAGCGTGACAGTAGTAGTCAACGATGGGGATAGCAACAGCAACACAGCAACAACCACAATTAATCTTACTGCAACCAACAGTCCTCCCACATTAGATTTAGACGGAGACGACAGCAGTGGAGCGACAGAGAACAACTACACAACAACCTTCACAGAAGGAACTCCAGTAGCCATAGGAGACACTGATGTAGTCATCACAGACGTAGACGACACCAACATAGAGTCAGCCACAATCGTATTAACCAACCGACCAGACACAGATACAGTAGAAAGCTTATCAGTCAATGGCACACTACCAACAGGAATAACAGCAAGTAGCTATGACCAAGCAACAGGAACAATAACACTAACAGGAAGTGCCACACTAGCGGACTATCAGACAGCCATAGCTCAAATAGAATACAATAATACCTCAACAAATCCCAACACCACAGCTCGTAGCGTGACAGTAGTAGTCAACGATGGTGATGACAATAGCAACACAGCAACAACCACAATAAATATTACTCCAGTCAACGAACCGCCAGTAGCAGTAGATGATAGCATTGTCACCCCCCCTGACACAGCAGTAACATTCAACATCACCAACAACGACAGTGACAGTGACGGAACACTAGACCTAACAACAGTAGACCTAGACCCGAGCACAACAGAAAGAGACACAACACGAACAGTAGCAGGAGAAGGAACTTACACAGTAGACGATAGTGGCAACGTAACCTTCACCCCAGAAGCCAACTTCGTAGGTACAACAACACCAATAATCTACACAGTAGCAGACAACGAAGGGGCAACTTCCAACGAAGCTAATATTAGTGTGAGGATAAATGATCCAGCAGCCAACGATGACACAGCAGAAACAAACGAAGATACACCAGTAACATTCAATATCACCGAAAACGACAGTGGCAGTGACAGCACAATAGACCCAAGCACAGTAGACCTAGACCCAAGCACAACAGACAGAGAAACAACACGAACAGTAACAGGAGAAGGAACCTACACAGTAGATGATAGTGGCAACGTCACCTTCACTCCAGTTGCAGGTTTTGTAGGTACAACAACACCAATAACCTACACAGTAGCAGACAACGAAGGGGCAACATCAAACAGTGCCAATATTACAGTTACAGTCAATAATGTTAACCAACCCCCAGTAGCAGAAGATGACAGTGAAGAAACAGACGAAGGAACTCCCATAACCTTCAATATTACCAACAACGACAGTGA
>NZ_JBNHEP010000170.1:34690-73972 GCF_050015995.1 Dapis brunnea BLCC-M229
AAGAAACAGACGAAGGAACTCCCATAACCTTCAATATTACCAACAACGACAGTGATAGCGATGGGGAACTAGACCTAACAACAGTAGACCTAGACCCAAGTACACCAGAAAGAGAAACAACAAGAACAGTAGAAGGAGAAGGAACTTACACAGTAGATGATGAAGGAAACCTCACCTTCACTCCAGAAACAGGTTTTGTCGGAACAGGAGGTATAACCTACACAGTAGCAGACAACGAAGGGGCAACATCAAACAGTGCCAATATTACAGTTACAGTCAATAATGTTAACCAACCCCCAGTAGCAGAAGATGACAGTGAAGAAACAGACGAAGGAACTCCCATAACCTTCAATATTACCAACAACGACAGTGACAGCGATGGGGAACTAGACCTGACAACAGTAGACCTAGACCCAAGTACAACAGACAGAGAAACGACACGAACAGTAGCAGAAGAAGGAACTTACACAGTAGATGATAGTGGCAACGTAACCTTTGCTCCAGTTGCAGGTTTTGTGGGTACGGGAGGTATAACCTACACAGTAGCAGACAACGAAGGGGCAACATCCAATGAAGCCAATATAACAGTCACAGTCAATAATGTTCCAACTCCGACTCCAACTCCAGAAAATATACCCCCAGTAGCAGAAGATGACAGTGCTGAAACCAACGAAGGAACCCCAGTCACATTCAATATCACCAATAACGACAGTGATAGCGATGGGGAACTAGACCTGAAAACAGTAGATCTAAACCCAAATTCAAAAGAAAGGGAAACAACACGAACAATAGCAGGAGAAGGAACCTACCAAGTAGACGATAGTGGCAACGTAACCTTTACTCCAGAAGCAGATTTTGTTGGCAACACATCTATCCGCTATATAGTGGCAGACAACGATGCCGGATTCTCAAATCAAGCAAATATTCAAGTCACAGTCAACAATGTTCCAACTCCGACTCCGACTCCAACTCCAGTTCCAACACAACCACCTATAGATATTGACCTTTCATGTCCCCCTGCTCCAACTATAGAACTTGTAAACTTACCTGCTATGCCATCTATTGTTCTCAATTCAGGTGAGTTTGAACAGGTACAATTTGGTACTGAAGGTAATGACTTTATCTTTAGTAATGGATTTAATGAAGCTGTTGATGCTTTAGGTGGTAACGATACGATAGAAGGTATTGATGGTCCTGATATCTTGTTTGGCGGTGAGGGTAATGACTCAATTTTTTCCGATCGTGGTCAAGACTTTGTAAATGGTAAGGAAGAAAATGATACCATCTTTGGAGGTAAGGAAGATGATAGTATTCGTGGAGGTAAAGGAGACGATGAAATCTGGGGTGATATAGGCAATGATATTATCTTAGGTGAAAATGGTGATGATATTCTTTGGGGTGGTACTGCAGGTGGTACTGATAAAGACGTATTTGGTAGTGATACCATTGTCGGCGGTAGTGGTAATGACTCAATTAACGGCAACCGTAGTAATGACTTACTGATAGGTGATATAGGATCTGATAGCATTCGTGGTGGAAAAGAAAGCGATACTATGTTCGGAGGAGAAGGTGACGATATGCTTATGGGCGAAAATGGCGATGATTTTATTGTTGCCGATCCCGTATCGAATTCTTCAGAAGCAGCTATTGGAGCAGATTCTGTTTATGGAGGTTTGGGTAATGATGTCCTAGCAGCTAGTCGTGGTGACGATATTATGTTTGGAGGTGACGATAATGACTTCATGTATGGAGGTAAGGATAATGATTCAATGTTGGGAGAAGAAGGCAACGATACTCTCTTAGGACAGGAAGGAAATGACACAATCTTTGGTGGTAACACGACTCTAATTGAGGTTGATTTATTAGGTCAAGATTTAATTGATGGTGGTGCAGGAGATGACTTCCTCAGTGGCAACCATGCTGAAGATACTATTATTAGTGGTACTGGTAATGATACGGCACGAGGTGGTAAAGGTGATGACAACCTATATGGTGGAGCTGGAGACGATGTTCTCTTTGGAGATCAAGGCAATGACACTATCTGTGGAGATGAAGGTAATGACAGCATATTTGGTAATGCTGGTGATGATATTCTCTTTGGTGATGATGGTGACGATCTGCTAGATGGTGGGGAAGGTAACAATACATTAATTGGTGGTAGTGGTAGCGATCGCTTCGTGCTAAACCTGGATCAGGGGTTAGACTTCATTGCTGACTTCAATATTAATGAAGATTTCGTAGTTTTAGATGATGGGTTAGTTTTAGACCCACAACAGTTAACTATTGAAAACGTTGACAACAATACTCAAATATTATTGGATAATCAACTTTTGGTTACCCTAGAAAATATTGTTATTAGTGAAGAACAAATCATAAGTCAGTTAACTAATATCTAATAATTAATAGACATCTCCGGAAAAGAGGGAACAGGGAACAGGGAACAGGAAGAAAGAATAGATAATTTCTGGATGAGAATTGATTTGATTTTTAATTTTCGGAGATGTCTAATAGAAGTCGCCATTACTTTTAGAACATATTGAATAACTGAAGCAACGGGATATTAATAGTCCAGTAGTGGCGCGTCAAGCTTGAAAATGTGGGCAAAAAAACCTAACCCAACCCCACAACTATCCCCCCTTACCCCCCTTTCAAAGGGGAGGGCTGTTTCAAAAAGTAATAAGCAGAGATTTTCGGATTCTACAGCCGTTTAGCCCTAGAAAAATCCCCAAATAATGCGATTATTTACTGATATTTGCAGGAATCAGTTAATTACTCAGGGAGTAATTATTCTGATGAGAGTAGCTCAAACGACTGAAAATTGATTAATGAACTAAAATAATTGCGGGACAAATTTGATGATTTTTCCACAAATAGTTGGGAAATCTCCCCCCTAAACCCATCTCCCTATCTTCCCATCTCTCTTACAAGAGAATGAAACAGCTCTGCTTTTCAAAGGGGGCAAACTCTCCCCTATCAAGAGGAGGAGAAGGCTTGGGGGAGAGGTCTTCGCTCGTTGCTCGTTCAAATACCCACAATTTTAATCTAGACACGCTACTACAAATTTTATTATTGAGTAGTGTAACTTACTCAGAGATTACTTCTGACAACTGATAACTGATACCTGATATCTGTTATAAGTAAATAAAGTTGTCTAGGATATAGAAACAATCTATGGCCTCAGATTTTGATAAATCCACAATTGAATTTATTGAGGCGGAAGTGAGCAAATTACTCAAGAATTTGCCTAACTTGAAACAGCAAAAATGGATCGGGCGATCGCTCTCCACTATAGTTCGTATGGCAGGAGAAGAACTTGAGCGTCTAGACTGGAAGATATTAGCTGCCTCTTTACAAGATATGGAAAAGGGATTTAAAACATTTTATCCCTATCGCCATATTCGTAAAATTACCATATTTGGTTCTGCACGAATATCCCCAGATACTCCAGAATATAAAATGGCAGTACAGTTCGCTAATAACATTACTAAACAAGGTTTTATGGTAATGACGGGTGCTGGTCCGGGGATAATGCAAGCTGGTAATGAAGGTGCAGGAAACGACAAATCTTTCGGTCTAAATATTCAGTTACCTTTTGAGCAAGAGTCTAATCCATTCATAGAAGGTGACAATAAATTAATTAACTTTAAATACTTTTTTACTCGTAAATTATTTTTCCTCAAAGAAAGTGATGCTTTGGTTTTATTTCCTGGTGGTTTTGGTACCCTAGATGAGGCATTTGAAAGTTTAACATTAACACAAACAGGTAAATATGGTCCTGCTCCTCTGGTATTAATAGATTATCCTGGTGGAAATTATTGGCATGACTGGAATGATTTTATTCATAAACAATTGCTGCGACGAGGTTTAATTAGTCCAGAAGATACTAATTTTTATACTATTACTGATAACTTAGAATCAGCTTATCAAGCGATCGCCAGTTTTTATCAAGTATATCATTCTAGTCGTTATGTAGGAGAGAAGTTTGTGATTCGTCTCAACTCAGAAATTTCACAAAATAATGTAGACTTTTTGAATCAAGAATTTAGGGATATTTTGACTGTAGGAAAGATTGAAAAAAGTCAAGTGTTACCAGAAGAGTCAGAAGATGAAACTTCCCACTTACCACGTTTAATTATGAACTTTAACCAAAAAGATACAGGTAGACTATATCAAATGATTGCTCAGATAAATCAAATGGGAGAAAATACAACAGAATTAACTCATCCAGAGCATAAGTAATTAATATCATGTCCGGTAGCATCGGTATTGTAAAAGGGTAATAATTCAGAATTCAGAATTCTGAATTCTGAATTCTGAAATTTGCTTTGGAAGGCTTTAGTTATCTAGGAATTAAGGGTATTAACCCCGAAAAAACTTAAATTTTCTGTAGATATTCATCCTTTGGTTTATACGCTCCGATACCAGCGGACATGATATAAGTCATAATTTACACAAAGCATCTATAAATTCGGTTTTTTGTAGGGGCAATTTATGAATTGCCTGATTAATCAAAAACCAGCAGATTTAATATTAATTTTGGCAGAAGTCTATTCTTTATTTACGACGTTGGTGATGGGTCGCTATGATTTTCTGGTATTGTAGAAACAGGGTTTGTTTTAGGTTTCTTAGCATACTGATATCTGTCTCCAAAAAACCCAGTTTCTCATAACACTTTCGCGATTATTTCATAGCTCTATTCACCAACTCCTGATTTTCAAACAAATAAACATCATCCTGTTGGTAACTAAGCTGAAATTCTGAATTAACCTTGAGTTTATCGACTAATTTACGCGAATATTCCTGACTACTTTTCCAACCGGGATGACGTACATTTACTAATACATAATCATACTCAGCTAAAGCTTCATCTCTAGGTAAATTATCTTCTTCAACAATTAACTTAATAAACTGACGGTGACTTAAATGAGGAGTAATTTCCGAAGTAGTTAAAACACCACCTTTTGTCTGAACTAAACTAACTGCCGTTCGTGCTGCTTGCCAAGTATCTAAATAATCTAAATAAATCGACCAAAAATAACCATATTTAGCCAAAGCTAAAAATCCGATGCAAGACCAAATGATTATAAATTTTGGTAAGCGGTTACTAACAATTGTAGATATATTTTTACCCTTATCTTCTTGGGGGCGACGTAAATTCCAGAGCCAATACCATAAACCACATTTACCATCAGCGATCGTATAAATTACAGCCATTAACAAAAAAGGCAATATTGGCAAAGAATATTGATGAATTAAATCTCGTTGAGCATCAATTTTAGAGAGAATATTCATAGCTAAAACTGGAGAAGCAGCTATTAAAGGAGTTAAATATTTAGGAGCAATCCACCAAATTATCGGCAGATTTAGCAAAAATAAATATTCTAAAGTTTTGAGAGAAATTAATCTGCCAAAAACCAGTTCGGGTCTTAACAAAAGATTCAATAAAATTTCTGGTATGGAGTTTCCTAAATATCGATAACGTCCGACTCCTCCTGGTGGTAGACCGTCCTTAAAATAAGGTATTAGTATCTGAGTAGCAATAATAAACCAAGCCACACCAGCAAATAAAGCTATTGCACCACATACTCGCTTTTTTTCATAGAAGTATAACCAAAAACCCATGGCAGCGACAGGTAAAGATAAAGCATCTTTACAACCTAAAACCCAAAGAATAGCTAAACAAAACCAAACAGTTTTATCTAATTTTGCTGCTAAAATTGCTCCTAAGATTGCTGACAATGCCATTACCTCTGGATGAAAATCAAATAAGTTGAGATTAAACACCACTGGGTATAATAAATAAACCATTACTATAGCAAAAGCTTGCTGTTTATTTAACCCTGCATGACGCGCTAAACTCCAAGTAGGTAAAGTTCCTATTGCTAAACAAATTGCTTGTATTAATAATAGCCAATAAACTGAAGGATAAATTTTATAAAGTAATGCCACGGGATACATTGCCCAAGCAGCATGATTACCTAAATGATGTATGTCTAAAAAAGAAGAAATGGGAGGTAAACCTTGACTTATTAAATAAGTAACTTGGTCATAAATTCCCATTTCAAAAGCACTAGATTGAAATAATAAGTGACGCACACTGCTACAGATAAATAAAATTATGGCAGCAATGATGGTTATTTGAAATAGAAGCTCGGATTTTAATCGTTTGAGAATTACCATATTTAGCAGTAAGTAAAAGCTCGTAGTAGGGCTTTAGCCCTGTCTATACTTCGGGCTAAAGCCCTACTACAAACAAAGACTTTGATAGTTATTTGAAGTAAAAAATCAGATTTTAATCGTTTGAGAATTACCATATTTAGCAGTAAGTAAAAGCTCGTAGTAGGGCTTTAGCCCTGTCTATACTTCGGGCTAAAGCCCTACTACAAACAAAGACTTTGATAGTTATTTGAAGTAAAAAATCAGATTTTAATCGTTTGAGAATTACCATTTTTAGCGGTTGGGGGGCTAGGTTTTACCCACAATTTTAATCTAGACACGCTAGTAGTATGAGAAAATCTTGAAAAATATAGATTATAGGGGTTAGTATAAACAAGACAGGCCAACTTAATTATGGAATAATTGGGGACTTAAACGTAAAAATAACACAGTTGTTTTTGTTCTTTTCTATTAGTTTTTTCCCTACTCCCTACTCCCTTCTTCCAAATACCATTACATCATTTTGTTGATAATTTAACTCCCATTCTTGGTTATTTTGGAGATTTTTAGACAGAATAATACTAGCCTCTTCAGTATCCGGCCAAGGATGACGTAAATTCAAAACTACATAATCAAATTCATCTAAATTATCTGGTTGTGTTTGATTTAATAATTTTACCATTGAACGATGAGTAAAATGGGGTGCTAATCGATTATCTGTGAGTACCCCTCCTTTAGTTTTGACGTAAGTAATTGCATTATTTGTGGCTTGCCAAGTATCAAAACTACCCACATAAGAAAATAAACTTGCTACATTACCAAATAAGAGAAATATTAAAGTAGACCACAAAATAATTATTCGGGGATATTGAAAATTTGGTATTGGTAATCTCAGATTAAATTTGGGAATTTCTAACTTGATTATCCAACTTGATTCTATCTGAATACTTTGATTTTCTGTTTGATAAGCTGCTGCTAAACAGGAAATTACTGTTAATAATAAAAAACTAATTGCAGGTAACGAATACTGATAATTTAAACTTCTCTGAAATGATACTTCAGACAGAACATTCAACATAATTGTTGGAATAGTTGGAATTAGAGGGATAAGATTGGGTAAGATAGCTTGATTTGTCTGAAGCAGTGGAAATATTCCCCAAATTACAGGTAAAAATAACACAAAAATATATTTGATAGTTTCCCAAGATAATATCTTCCCTAACACTGCTCCTGGTTGTAGCAAAATATTAATTATTATTCCCACAACCGAATCTCCCAGATAACTATAACGACCAACTCCAGCTACTTCTTCACCACTGAAAAAAGGAATTATTCCCTGAGTGACAACTATAAACCAAAAAATACCTAAAAAAAGAGCAATTAAACCACAAAACTTACGCTTTTCAAAACCTAGTAACCATAAACCTATAAAAGCTACAGTCAATGATAAAACCGCTTTACAACCTAACACCCAAATAATAGCCAGACAAAACCAGAAAATACGCTTTAGTCTAGCTGCTAAAATTGCCCCTAAAATAGCAGGCAAAGCCATTACTTCCGGGTGAAAATCAAATAAATTGATATTAAAAATTACTGGGTATAAAAGATAGGAAATAGCGATCGCTACTGCTTGTCCTCGATCTAACCCCGCAAGTCTGGCCAAACACCAAGTAGGCCAACTTCCCAAGGCTAAACATACAGCTTGTAGTAAAAGTAGCCAATGGACATCAGGATAAATCATATAGAATAATCCTAGAGGATAGACAGCCCAAGCTGCATGATTTCCCAGATGGTGATACCCCAAAAAAGAAGAAATGGGAGATTCTCCTTGACTAATCAAATATACAACTTGGTCATAAATACCCAAGTCAAATCCTGTAGAGTAGAACAAGGCATGGCGTAAACTACTACAGATAAATAAAACTAATGCTGCTATAATAACTAGCCTACTCACAACAGGCGGTGGCAAAAGCGTCATATTTTAAAATCCCACATTCCGCACGTCAATTTGTAACAGAAAAAGTAGCACAAAGCACAAAAACTGGCGATTCTCTAAGTATTTATACCACTTCATTAATGGATAATGGATAATTACCTCTCCCTTTTAGGGAGAGGATTGACTAATAAGGAAAAAATTTATTCTCAAGGGGAGATTTTGATATGTCGTTTCGGCTAAGAGCCGACATGAAAAGCGGAGCGGCTGTAAGAGCGGGAAACCTCGCCATCCCATCCTGACGGAATGCTCCGCAAACGACCGCTTTTTTCCCTTATCCTAAGGGGAGGCTTTTAACCTAAACTGTTTAATTATTTAATTATTTAATTATTAATTATCCGGTAAATTATCTTTAATTAGCCTTTGCTAAGAGTCAAATCATCAGCAAAATATTCAGCAAAATATTAAGTATAAATAATTAATTTATTTCGAGAATTAGCGACTACTACTCGCTCCTGACTGTACATCGGCAATTCTACAGCTTTCCTACCTGACTAGTGATCTTTATATACTAGGTTTTGAAGTACGGAATGTAGGTTAAACCTTATTTTTTTGCGTTGCTGAGTGGTAATGATTTTTAGATTAAGTATCAACGCTAAACATAAGTTTTTCAATTTTACCTTCAGCTACTTACCATTACATTTCAGCAACGCCTATTTTTTTGCACTTTTTCAACAAGTATTCCCATAATTTTTTCACTCATTTTCTGAATAGCTTATATCAATTTGAAAAAAGAATGTTACAAATAGTTTGAAACTTTAGATGTGAAATAATTTCCTAAAATTACTGTAGTGTCAAAGTTTTGAATCTATAAAATCTTACTTTTAACTTTTAACTTTTGAATGGGTGACTTCCGTGAAACGGTATTAGTTAGGATTTTTCACGAAGCTACAATACTCAGAAAGTGTTGACACACAACTTTCAAACTGTTTAATCCCTTCTGCAATTGATTTCGGAGCTATTTTTTGTGCTAATTTTCTAGGATTTCTGACAATACGACCTGCTTTGATGTTCTCTTTAGAATCACCTATTCCAGCCATTCCTGTTTTATTCGTTACTTTGTATTCTTCCGAAAATTCTGATTTTGTTCCAAGAACTTTTTTTAAAGCATCAAAAACTAAATCCGTTTGATTCACCAGTTGATCGTAGGTAATTAGCAAACTCCGTTCTTTGTTATTAATTAACTTTGCATATCTTTCTAAAGTTGATAAGCGTTCTAAATAGTAATTCAATGCTTTTTCTTCACTCCAGTGTGGCTTGAGATCGAGAATACTAGCTATTGTTCTCTCTGGATCTCTGATGAGAAATATACTATATAATTCTTCCGAAGTTAACAATTTTTCATCT
This sequence comes from Dapis brunnea BLCC-M229, assembly GCF_050015995.1. NCBI lineage: Bacteria > Bacillati > Cyanobacteriota > Cyanophyceae > Oscillatoriales > Microcoleaceae > Dapis > Dapis brunnea. Next base: position 44,187 of record NZ_JBNHEP010000170.1, read on the forward strand.
AAAAAAATCTTATTGTGTAAAGCTTTATCGAGAATATATTTATGATTCATTCTCAATTTTTTTAAGTCTTGCAACCTGCGAATATTTTGGGTTTTATGATACACTTTAAATACTAATTTATTCAAATCAAATTCAGAGGCATATTGAATGTGAGTTTCGCCATATCCTAAAATTTCTCTATGAGAACTTAATATATTAGCTAATAATGAAGAACCAGAACGCATATGGCTGAGAATAAAAAGGAACTTGTATGGTTCCGTTCTGAACATTGCTCGGTATGGGTCTTCAACTTGATTAATTCTCATGTCATAATACTTATGAATCATGTCATTTTTAATAAGTCGGATAGATTGACGTATTTCCTTAATTAAATTATTCATATTTCACAGAAATAAATTTTTGTTATATATATAATAGCTTATTGAGAAAATTCTGGGCAGGTTTACTAAGTTTTTAACTATCAGTTTTGATGGTTATGCTATATCTAGTCTATTAGACATCCGGTGATAATAAAAAATCAAATCAATTATCGCACATAAATAATCAATTATTTCCCCCTACTCCCTACTCCCTCTTTTCCGGAGAGGTCGATTTTCTTTATACTATTATCTTACATATGGGGAATATTAAAGGTGGAAAAAAAATATCATAAATGACATTATTTTTCCAAGTTAAATTTTAATAATTGTCAAAAAACAAGACTTAAGTATGATTGGGTGGTGGTGCATAGTAATGGTAAAGGAAGCACTGGGAGTGTGGGGTGATGGGGTGATGGGGTGATGGGGAGTGTGGGAGAAATTAAAAAATATATATCCTCACCATTACCATGCAGGACTACCTATGATTGGTTTGAAAAAAAACATAATATTCCTGTACATTCTTCGCTCATAAATATTTTTTTAGACTAATAGAACAAGATAAACTTATAACTGAACGATATTTTTAAATATCAAATTTAATTCACTCACTAGAAACTTATGTTGTTTAATCCATGAGAGGATAAATATCCATACAACAGTATATGTAATTTTTGATGAATCTGCAATAATTTGTAATCATAATTCTAATTTATCTTTCAATTGTATTAAAAATCTGAATCACTAAAATCTATTACCCCAGTAAGCTTGTTCTTAACCCAAAATGACCAATGAATCGTATAGTGGAATTGTGGATAACTTCCTAAAAAAAATATGAAAGCAATTACAATCTTGGGATCTACAGGGTCTATTGGTACTCAAACCTTAGACATTGTGACTCACAACCCAGACAAATTTCGAGTTATTGGGTTAGCTGCTGGAAGCAACGTCAAAATATTGGCCCAACAGGTAAGACAGTTTCGCCCTCAAATTGTTGCTATTAATGATGAGTCCAAATTTCTGAAACTACAAGAGGCCATTGCTGACCTCCAACCTCAACCTCAATTGTTTGCTGGCCAAGATGGTGTGATAGAAGTAGCTAGATATGGTAAATCAGAAGCAGTAGTGACAGGTATTGTCGGTTGTGCTGGTTTATTACCTACTATTGCTGCGATTAAAGCAGGCAAAGATATTGCTTTAGCAAATAAAGAAACACTTATCGCAGCAGGTCCAGTTGTTAATCCTTTAATTGAAAAATATGGAGTAAAATTATTACCAGCAGACTCAGAGCATTCAGCAATTTTTCAATGTCTTCAAGGTATACCTAAAGATGGTTTACGCAGAATTATTTTAACTGCTTCTGGTGGAGCTTTTAGAGACTGGCCAATTGAGAGATTATCAAATGTAAAAGTGGCAGATGCTATTAAACATCCTAACTGGTCAATGGGTAGAAAAATCACAGTTGATTCTGCCACAATGATGAACAAAGGTTTGGAAGTTATTGAAGCTCATTATTTGTTTGGATTGGATTATGACAATATTGATATAGTCATTCATCCTCAGAGTATAATTCACTCTTTAATAGAGTTACAAGATACTTCTGTTTTAGCTCAATTGGGTTGGCCGGATATGCGTTTACCTTTGCTTTACGCTTTATCTTGGCCGGAAAGGATTTATACTGATTGGGAACAGTTAGATTTAGTTAAAGCTGGAACTCTGACTTTCAAGGAACCTGATAATTTGAAATATCCTTGCATTCAGTTAGCTTATGCTACAGGTCGTATGGGTGGTTCTATGCCTGCAGTTTTGAATGCAGCAAATGAACAGGCTGTAGCATTGTTTTTAGAAGAAAAAATTCCTTTTTTGGATATTCCTAAATTGATTGAATATGTATGTGAAAAACATAAGTCAAGTTATCAAGAAAATCCTAGCCTCGATGATATTTTGTCTGCAGATAAATGGGCTAGAAAAGAGGCTTTAGCAGGAAGTAGCATAGTAAGTAATTCTCTAACAAATGTCAACTTGGTTAATGCTAATAAAACTCAAGTAGATACAAAAAAAAATTATTTAGAAACAGAAGTATCGACAACAACAGAAAATGAGCAGCCAGAATTTAAGGATTTTTATGAACGGGGATTAGCTAAATATGAACAACAAAATTATCAATCAGCCTTAGCAGAATTCGATCTGGCAATAGAGAGAGACCCTAGTCATGCAGATGCTTATATTTATAGAGGTGATGTTAAAGACAAATTAGAAGACTATCAAGGAGCAATTGCTGATTATAATGAGGCGATTAAAATAAATTCTACCTATCCAAAAGCTTATTATAGACGGGGAAATGTACTGCGAAAAGTGGGGGATAATTGGGGAGCGATCGCCGATTATAATCAAGCAATTAGACTAAATCCAAATTATACATCTGCCAAGCATCGGAGTCATATTCATGTTGATGTAGAAGGTACAGAAAAATTACTACAGGAGTAGCTTTACCTAATTATTTTTCTGGCAAGAGAAAATCATGATTCACTCAATTATTATCAGCAATATTTGAAGTCAAAAATTAATCGACTAAAAAAAAATATTTAGGTAAAAAATTAGGCAAATATAATACTAAGGATAACTGAAACTTTTATCAACTATAATCGTAAAAAATTAAGTTGTGAAATTATTCAAAGATAGTTATAAACAATAAAAAAATAAACAAGCCAACTATTTCCTTTGAGAATCAAACAATGTTTTTATATATCTATGGAAAGCTTATTGCTTGTTACCAGAAAATAAGGTCTCAAGCCTCTCCTTGGCTGTGGCGCGAGCTGTTGCTCTACAAGGGGATAAAAAAAGAAAATTCAATGTTTCAAGCCTCCTTATTACAATGGATAAGGAGGTATTGATAACTGTTAACTGATAACTGAAGTGACTTTAGAATCTCACATAAATTATGTATACTACATCCGAAAATACAACCACAGTAATAGTAGCTTTGATTGCTCTGGGAATTCTGGGCTGGGGATACTACAGAGCTAGACCTTATGGTAAAACAGGCATTTTAGCCTGGTTACAATCAGTAGTTTTAATGGCACCTTGGCTACTATTTTTTGCTCTATTTGCTGCGGGAATTTATATCAACTTAGTATTGATTCTATTTCTGCTAATAGCTTGTACAGGATTGTACATTTATTTGGGAAGGCAATTACGAATAATAGCAGCTCAAGAAGCAGAAAATAAACCCGAGATTCAATCCATTAGTAACTCCTCAAAACCTGCTTTCAGCGAAGAGAAAACTCAACTACCAAATCTAGAGAAAATAGAAAACGAGGCAGATAAAAAAGAAGAAACTCTAGAATTTATTCCTATTCCAACTGAAGACTTGCAAAAAGTTAAAGACATTTTTGGTATCGATACCTTTTTTGCAACAGAAACTATTCCTTATCAAGAGGGAGCTATTTTCAAGGGAAATTTACGGGGAGATACAGAAAAAGTTCATACTATATTATCAGCAAAATTGGCAGAAAAACTGAGCGATCGCTACCGACTATTTTTATTGGAAAGTCCAGAAGCTAAACCAGTAGTTATCATTTTACCAAGCAAAAATGACCCATTACCTGCCACTACATCCCAAAAAATTCTGGCAGTTATTCTATTACTTGCGACTATTGCCACCAGTTTTGAAGCGGGTGGGTTGTTGTTAGGGTTCGACTTTTTCAACCAACCCATGAGATATCAAGAAGCATTACCCGTTGTCATTGGTCTGTGGATAGTTTTGGGCGGTCACGAAATAGCTCACCAAGTCTTGGCAAAACGTCACAATGTTCGCTTTAGTTGGCCGTTCTTTCTCCCCGCTTGGCAAATTGGTAGTTTTGGTTCTGTTAACCGTTTTGAGTCCACGATCCCTAACCGAAGAGTTCTGTTTGATGTCGCTTTTGCTGGACCTGCTGCGGGAGGAATAATTTCTTTGGCAATGTTATTAGGAGGTTTGTTACTTTCCCACGAAGGTAGTATGTTTCAGATGCCATCAGAATTTTTCAAAGCTTCTGTTTTGGTGGGAAGTTTGGCGCGAGCGATTTTAGGTCCGGCAGTACATCAAAATATAGTAGATGTTCACCCACTGGCAATTATGGGTTGGTTGGGTTTACTTATTACAGCAATTAATCTGATGCCAGCGGGTCAGTTGGATGGTGGTAGAATTATTCAAGCAGTTTATGGTCGGAAAGTTGCAGGTAGAGCAACATTTTTCACTTTTATAGTCTTGGCGATCGCTTCTTTGGTTAATCCTTTGGCGTTGTATTGGGCGATTATTATTTTGGTATTACAGCGAAATTTAGAACGCCCTTGTTTAAATGAATTAACTGAACCAGATGATGCGCGAGCTGCTTTGTGTTTGTTAGCTTTGTTTTTGGCGATCGCTACTTTGTTCCCTCTAACTCCAGCTTTAGCTGGTAGGTTGGGTATTGGCGGTTAAGTCTTTACTGAATTAGAGTATGATTTTTCTGTAGGAAGACCGTTAAAAATTGAGGCGTTGCTGAATAAAAGTATGATTTTACAGGAGTCAGGAGTCAGGAAGCGCGGCAGTTAGAGGGGAAATAGGTCTGCTTTAGATATTATAAATTTAGGAATTTCATACAGTGTTTCAGCAACGCCAAAATTGAAAAATAAGAATGGTTCAATCTCTAGAATACCGTTATCATCAAATTCATAAAAACGGAATCAAACAAACTAGCAGTTTTTTGGAGAAAAAACCTGAATGAAGTCATAATGGGAAGATAAATTATGAGTAACATTGATGTCATTAAGCGCCTTTATCAAGCATTTTCCGAAGGTGATATTGATTCAGTATCTGCATTGCTAGATCCCTCTATAGAGTGGATTGAATCAGATGGAATTCCTTATGGTGGTGTTTTTAAAGGATACGAAGCAGTTTTAAATGGAGTCTTTGCCAAAATTGGGGCAGAGTGGGATAACTTTACAGCTCATGTAGATGAGTTTATTGATGCAGGTGATATTGTAGTCACCCTTGGAACTGACAGTGCTACCTATAAAGCAACTGGTAAGAAGATGATAGCACCGACGGCTTCCATCTGGACATTGAAAAATGGCAAAGTAGTAAAGTTTAGACAATATATTGATACTTTGGCAGTCGTCAATGCTATCGAGTAATTATAGAACCTATTTGATATTTTTGCAAACGTATGTACTTTTGGGATAGGAGTCAGGAGGGAAGAGGAGGAAGTTTTTTGTTTCGCTCCGCGTTTCATGTCGCGCAGGGAAACGGACTTCTATCGCTAATTATCCGCACATAATATTATTGCTATTTTTATCCTTCCCCCACTCTCCCCTATGCCACCCAATCAGATGTAGCAAAATTTTTGAGATTTGGTATAATATAATGTTAGTTGGTATCGTTTCTGTAAAAACTCAATAAACATTTACCCTAGGTTTAAAGTTTTTTCTTCTTTAAATTATAACTTCTGACTTCTGATTTACCTCTACTATGCAATACTAATGCTACCGGAGTTGATATAATATCATGTTCAGGTTGAATAGTTATAATTAAAGCTTGTAGTAGGGCTTTAGCCCTATCTATATATCGGGCTAAAGCCCTACTACAAACAAAAATTTTTTTTATCACTAATTATCCAGACATAATATAAGTTCTGATTTAGCTAAATAATAAAAATAACTATGATTGTAGAGACACAACTAAATTTAGAACAGTTTTTAGCTCTTCCAGAAGGGGATATTACTTATGAATTAATTGAAGGAAAAGTACAATCTAAAATGTCTCCAAAAAGATTTCATTATCGCTTAAAAGGTACTCTTTATCTACTTCTTACTAACTGGAGTAAATCAAAAGGAGAAGTAGAAATAGAATGGGGAGTTACTCTACAAATAAATGGAAAAGATTGGGTTTCTTTACCCGATTTGTTATATATTTCTTATGAGAAATTACCCGTAGAAAGATTTGAAGATGAACTGTGTCCGTTTCCTCCTGAATTAACTATTGAAATTATATCTCCTGGTCAATCTTTTGGGGATTTAAGTGAAAAAGCAACAGATTATTTGAATGCAGGAGTTTTAAGAGTTTGGATTGTTGATTCACAAGCAAAAAGCATTACTATTTTTTATCCTGATGCTCCGCCACAAACTAAACGAGGGCAAGAAAGTTTAAAAGATGAAGTTTTGCCAGAATTAGAAATAACTGTTGAACAAGTTTTTCAGCAAGCAGGGTTAATTTAAATTCAAAAGGCAAAAGTTAAAAGGCAAAAGTAATAGGGAAATCCAATTATTATAAAGTATGTTTCATCTTTAAAAATGTCATTTACCCAGTGCGAGCTAGAAGCTCGCCAATATTCTTCCAACTTTTCCCTGTTCCCTATACCCTATACCCTATTCCCTGTTATAACTGATAACTGAAATGACACTTACTGTTGATTTACAGCGCTTTTCAAATTGATGAACTAGATCGTCACAACCAAAACCCACTAGGGACGTTCCATGGAACGTCCCTACTTTGGTCTACCGAAATGAAAACCGCTGTAAAAGGTATTGCTACTGCTTTATCAATTTTTGTCTAACCCGAACAAAAGGAAAAGTTTTTATTTGTCTTAGGAGCTTTGATAACCAGATTAATTAGTTTGAGAAAAATTCCTGAAATTATGGAAATTGATTCTGAATAATTGTTGCAAATATTGGATTTATTAGGCATTGAGTTTTCCTATCTTTCTTCAGAGGATATAGAGCAGGAACAAAGGTAGTAAAATCTTGAAAATTTTAATTGATTCGTCTCCTATCATCTTTTTAATTGAGGAAAAAATAGAAATAGGTAATAAAGATAAATTTTATCAAAATCTAGTCAAAATCAAATTTAGAATTTCCCGTTCTATTTTTGATGCTCTATTTCGTGATATTTAGGAGTTGAAGAGCGGAAATGGCACTAAATTTCAACACCTCTAGCTTCTTCAACTTGAACAGTATCGGGTGTTAAATGTCGCCATCTAAACCTTTGGGAAAATTGATTTGACTTCCCTTCCACAACATCTGCTGCAATTTCCCCTAATAAAGGTGCCATTTTAAATCCATGACCGCTACCACCACTACTAACAGAAAGACCTTGAATTTCTGGATGGTTATCTATCCAGAAGTGTCCGTCAAGGGTATCAGTATATAAACATCTGCGAGTATATACCAAAGGTGCATCTACCAGATCGGGGAAAGTCATCTTTAGAAAAGACCGCATCTTCTCCACCTCATTATCCTTAATTTGGCGATCGCTATTTTCAGGGTGAATAGGTACACCAGTAGAATGTTTGGCTATCTTGACAACACCATATTTAGGTAAAAACGGAAAACCATACCAACCAGAATTAGAAATATCGGCAGCAAAAACACTCAAATAAGGTGATGAAAAATATTTGGGGTTTTGAGGTTTTAACCAAAAGACAGGATGACCAGTCACTTTCATGTAAGGTTGTAGCTCTGGCAAAAGATAGGGAGTATTAGCACCTGCTGCTACCAACGCATGACCGCATTGAAAAGTATTTCCTTCTCTAGTTTTGACTCCTTGTAGCTTTCCGTTTTCAACGATAAAACTTTCTGCGGTTTGCCATTGATAAATTTCTACACCCAAAGAGCAAGCATACTCAGTCAGTTTTTCCACTACTAAGGAAGATTCTACATAACCTGCTTTGGGATTAAAATTGGCATCTATGTAAACTGAGGTATTCACCACCGGAAAACGTTCTTTGATACTTTCAGCATTCATTCTATCTGGCGAATAACCACTTTCGATAAGATTTTGATAACTTGATTTTTCAAAGCTGTGGCGATCGCTTTCAATCTTATCTTTGCAAAGCATTAAAAAACCTACTTCGTGATACAACTTTTCCCCGAAAAGCTCATTCCACTCTTTCCATCGGTCAATACATATTTCTGCCATGTGGAAATATTCTCGATCCGTGCCATATTCCATACGCACAACTTTAGTAATATCAGTAGAAGCTGCCAGATGATGGGGAATAGTATCTGGGTTGATAACTGCCACCTTATATTTTCTTTTTCCTAATTCCACGGCAGCAGTAATACCAAATATGCCACTACCTACAATTAGAAAGTCATATTTTGTATTGGGATTTTTCATTAGACATCTCCAATAATAAAAAATAAAATCAATTATCCCAAAGAAATCATCAATTATTTCCCCCCTACTCCCTACTCCCTCTTTTATTGTACAATTTTCCTCTACTTCTTATTCAATCAAATTAACTTAAAAATTTCTCCCTCTACTCAACATTTTTTATCTCAATTTTTGATAATTATTCTACTTCATAGTTAAATTCTACTTTGCTCTGCTTAATTACCTCCTCTAATATATGGCTTAAATATCCTATTTCTACACTATGGTAAAAACCTTCTATAATAGTTGGTAAATTAATTATTTCTTCTATACAATTCATGTACTTATCGACTATTAGATTCACAGAGTATTGCTTTTCTGCGTTTTTTCTAATTTTTTCCAGTAATTTATCTCTACTTTCAGTAGATTTAATGAAATATAGGATATTTTTCTATTTTATCAATATCTAAAAAAACTTTTTAAAATCCCTTGTTTCTGTAACCTGAAAAAATCTACCTAATGGTTTCATTACAAAATCTATGCCTCCGTCATTGGCATTAGTTCGCCCTGTTTTGTACAATTTTAAATTTTCTTGTTGTATATCTTCTAGGTCAAAGCCAAAAAATACAGTCTGTTCATGTTAATAATATTTCAAAATGCTATAGCTAACAATCTCAAACAATCTTGCATCTATTTCAGTAAAAGTGTAACAATAAAACCAACAGCTTCATTTCGATTTGCTTCTGTTAATTGACTGATTTGCTGGCAAGACTTAATGAAGTCTTCAAAAGCAACTCACTTGATTACTTGGTTGAATAAAAAATCATGTATATAGACAAAGTAAGGATAATTTTAGTTATTTATATTTAAAATATCAGACTTTTTGATTCTACGCAATCTCTACATAAGCTAAAATGACGTGAGTAAATGAATCAAACCTATTCCTCGTATACTTTACCAAGTGGTATAGAAAAATATTTTCTCAACACCAGATTTTAGAAATCTACAATATCTGTGACAAAAACTTCCGGGTACGCTCTTCTTTCGGGTTTTGGAAAAATTCCTCTGGGGTTGCCTCCTCTACTAACAACCCATCCGCCATCAACACAATTCTATCTGCTACCTCCCTGGCAAACCCTACCTCGTGAGTCACCACTACCATCGTCATTCCCGAATCTTCTGCTAAACTGCGCATAACATCCAAAACTTCTCGCACCATCTCCGGGTCTAATGCTGAAGTCGGTTCGTCAAATAACATAATTTTTGGCTGCATCGCTAAAGCACGAGCGATCGCCACCCTTTGTTGCTGACCCCCCGAAAGTTGACCGGGGAATTTTTTCGCCTGTTCCAAAATACCCACTCTTTCCAAAAGTTGCATTGCCACTTCCTCCGCCTTAACTTTTGGCCATCGGCGCACCCAGATAGGGGCTAAGGTAACATTTTGCAAAACTGTGAGGTGAGGGAACAAATTAAACTGCTGAAATACCATTCCCACTTCTCGTCGAATAGCCTCAATATTTTTCAAATCGTGGGATAAATTAATACCATCAACAATAATAGTACCTTTCTGAAATTCCTCTAGAGCATTAAAAGTACGGATAAAAGTCGATTTACCAGAGCCACTTGGCCCCATAATTACTACCACTTCCCCACGTTTTACTGTAAGACTTACTCCACGGAGAACATGAAAATTATTGCTGTACCATTTCTGGACATCTGTGGCAATAATTCCTATATTGGCATCTATTTTTGCTTCAGTTTTGTTTGTTTCTGCTTGTTTCATTTTATTCTTTAGGGAATAGCTATTAGTATTAAATCAAATAAGGTTATCATATTTTGTCGCCATCCTAAATGGGATTAAATCATTTTTTATGTTAACTTTTAGTAATTATTATACTTCATAGTTAAATTCTATCTTGCTCTGCTTAATTACTTCCTGTAATATACTACTTAAATATCCTATTTCTACACTCTGGTAAAAACGTTCTATAATGGTTGGCAAATTTATGATTTCTTCTATGCAATTCATATATTTATCGACTATTAGATTCACAGAGTATTGCTTTTGTGCATTTTTTCTAATTTTTTCCAGTAATTTATCCGTATTTTCAGTAGATTTTATGACGAAAGTTATAGGATATTTTTCTATTTTATCAATATCTAAAAAAAACTTTTTAAAGTCCGTTGTTTCTGTAACCTGAAAAAATCTACCTAATGGTTTCATTACAAAATCTATCCCCCCGTCATTGGCATTAGTTCGCCCTGTTTTGTATAATTTTAAATTTTCTTGTTGTATATCCTCTAAATCAAAACCAAAAAATACAGTCTGTTCGTGGTAATAATATTTCAAAATACTATAGCTAACAATTTCAAACAATCTTGCATCTACATTTGGCTGTAAAAGTGTAACAATAAAATCAACAGCTTCATTTTGATTTACTTCTGTTAATTGACTTATTTGCTGGCAAGATTTAATGAACTCTTCAAAAGCATTTGTTTTGGTCGAAATATACAGCTTGATTATTTGAATAATGATTTTAGCCAGATTATAAGTTTGTTCTTCAATTATACAAACGAGTAAATTTTCATTGAACCAATATCTATTGTTTGAAGGTTCTCTAATAACCGGAACATAATCACAAGTCGGGAAATATTTTTTAAACTCTTGGTTTAGTCTGTGGTTCAAAGCATGGTTTTGTAATTTTTGACCAAAAGGTAACTCCCTTTGTCTGCGTAAAAGTTCAGAATATTTGCTACCTTCATAGGAAATATATCTACCACTTTCATCAAACCCATTTTTCACATAATCTTCAACTAAAACATAAATAGCATATAAATTACCAAAAGAATTTCTGGCTTTCGAGCCTCGATTAGCAGCCCTAGTTTTCAGATTAATATATTGTAAAATAGGAGAAATTGAGTATATTAATTCTGATTTATTTCCATAAATATCTCTCAGAACATTTTTGATTACTTTTGTAAATTCATGTTCCATCTAATCACCCATATTTAGGTCTAAAGTTAATTGAACATCTTGATTCTTTAAAATAGTATGATGACTTTGAGCTTCAGAAACAGAATTCAATCTTTCTAATCCTAATTTTACATATTCTTCTTCTATTTCTATACTGATAGATTTCCTTCCCAATTTTTGAGCGACTACGGATGTAGTAAATGTTCCAGCAAATAAATCTAGAATCAAATCGCCAGGACTACTACTTGCTTTAATAATTCTTTCCAATAAAGCTTCTGGTTTCTGAGTCGGATGATTTCTATACTCAGCCATTTTATATCTCACTCTAGGAATATACCAAACATTACCAGGCACTTTTTTAGAATTATAAACTGTTGGATTTTGTTTGCGATAATCAATCAATTTACGCACTGCACCTGTTTTAGCTTCAATCTTTATTTCTTCAGCGTTAAATATGTAATTATTTTTATCTTTTACCCCAAATAAAATTGGTTCATATAAAGAACCAAAATATTTTTTTGCCTGAACTCCCGAACTATCGTAATACCAGATAATTCGGGAAAGAATAGTAATTTTATCCCTTAAATATATGTCTATATATGGCATATATTGTGTTGCTGCCATAATGTAAATAGTACCTGTAATTTTTAATTTTCTCAGGCATAAATCTAGCCATTGATAACACCATTTTATATACTCATCATCAGAATTCCATTTTTTTTGCTTGCCATTAAATTTCTTACCAATATTATAGGGAGGGTCAGCAAATATTAGGTCAATACTACCGTCTTTTACGCAATCATCCAAAACAGAAATTATATCTCCCAAAATAATTTTGTTTTCTGCAAATTTCCTAACTTTCATTTCACTTTTAAAAAACTTTTTTTCACAAATGATTTAGGGTTAGCACATAAATCAATGAGTAGTATTTAATTTTTTCTCCAATTGCCGACTACCGACTGACATGGCATAACAAATAATCCAAAAAAGTATACCATCAAATAAATAAACTTCGGCATAATCTCCTAAAAATTGAGGTTGAGCTAAAACCGAACGACTAATACCCAATAATTCTACTAATCCCACAATTGATAATAGAGTTGTATCCTGAAATAGACTAATAAATTGACCGACTATGGAAGGAATAGCTACTTTTAAAGCTTGAGGTAAAACAATTAATCCTACACTTAATGGAGTATTTAAACCTAATGCTTTCGCCGCTTCAGTTTGACCTCTAGGTACAGATTGTAAACCACCTCTAACATTTTCTGCTAAATAAGCGGAACTAAATAAAGTTAATCCTAAAATTGCTCGTAAAATTCTGTCAGGTCGCATTCCATCTGGTAGAAAGAGAGGAATCATAATTTGCCCCATAAATAGAATTGAAATTAAAGGTAATCCCCTAATAATTTCAATATAGCCAATAGAAAATATTCTAATTACTGGCAATTTACTTTGTCTGCCTAAAGCTAATAAAACTCCTAAAGGAAAAGATAAAAAAATGCTAACTAAAGAAGTTAGTATAGTTAGCATTAAACCACCCCAGTCATTTGTAGATACAGATTTTAAACCTAATCCGCCTCCGATTAACCAGAGAATTAATATAAATGCAATAAACCAAGTAAAAGATAGATATTTACCTAAGTTGCTATTTTTTTTACCTAATTGTTTTCCTATCCAGGCAGTAGCAATAACTAAAATCACCATTCCTACCAGTAATAATTTAAATGGCATAGCTACAGGAATTAATAACAGAATAGCAGGTAATACAGCGATAAAAATTAATACTGGCAAGGTAAATAATGTAGCTGAGTTTCTAGCAATAATTCCCCAAGAGAAACCAGAAAAACTAGAAATTATGCCGACTATTAACCAGATACGCCAATATTGGTCTCTGGGATATCTACCTACCATTAATAATGGCAAGTTAACTTTAATGACCTGCCATTCTGCTTCTGTTGTTGCCCAGAAAATAAAGTTAGTTATTGCCCCCAAAATTAAGCTGAATAATATTAGAGTTAGTAAGATATTGTACCAGGTACTAAAAAAATTTTTTCTCAGCCATTCTATAGAATTAGTTTCTGAAAATGGTGGAGCCGAGGATTTATTTGTATTTATTGTTTTCATATAAGTAGGGATTGCTGATAATTAGGTTTGTAGTAGGGCTTTAGCCCTAGTGAACTGTTTCATTTAAAATAGTGTTTTAGACTTGTCATTGTACCTAGAGAAAATTATCTCTTAAAAGTTTGCTATTGCAACATTTAAAGTGAAATACTCCACTAGAGTAAATCTTGGGAGCTAAACTTCTACTACTAAAAAAGTGTCAGTCTAGTAGAGTGCGTATTTACGGCTAAAATTTAAACTCTGAAAGGTATTTAGCAATTTGTCCTAACTCACCATTCTAGTTATGTTTTTCTACTAGGATAAATACTTGGGGGGCTAAAGCCCTGCTATAAACAAAATTTAATTTATAAAAAAGCAATTTATGTCTCTTTGCTCTTCCATTATAATCTTATCTTTCTGTTAGTTGAACAGTTTTATTCAAGAAATTCATACACAATGAAATTGTCAAATTTATAGAAAGATAAACTGCCATAATTAAAATAAATACTTCTACTGGACGACCTGTTTGATTATAAGTAGTATTAGCCACAGCATATAAATCTGGATAACCAATAGCTATTGCTAAACTAGAATTTTTGGCTAAGTTCATATATTGACTATTTAATGATGGAATCATCACCCGTAATGCTTGAGGGAAAATTACCAACCTCATAACTAAACCAGACTTTAATCCTAAAGACCTCGCTGCTTCCCATTGCCCTTTCGGTACTGCTTGAATGCCAGAACGAACAATTTCTGCAATAAAAGCACCTGTATAAAAGACTAATCCTACTAATAAAGCTGAAAGTTCTAATGTTAAATTTAATCCCCCTTCTGTGCCTCCTGTTTCTGTTGCAATAGGTGGTTGCCAACCCAGAGCAAATACAATAATAAATACTGCAATAATTCCCATACTAATTAATGCAATAATTTGTGGTTGACCAGATGCTGCTTTTTCTGTCATTAATTTATTCCGCCATTGCCAAATAAACATAGCAGCGATCGCTCCTACAACTAAAACTATTAACCATAACCAAAAATTCAAAGTATTTTCCGGCCAAGGAATAGCTATTCCTCGTTTACTCATAAATATTGGTCCGGGTAATTCTAATTTTTCTTGTGGTCTGGGTAAACTGAAAAAAACTGCAAAATACCAGAAAAATAATTGCAATAATAGAGGAGTATTTCTGACAACTTCGACATAAACTCGATTCAAATTCCGCAGTAACCAATTTTCAGAAAAACTGGCGATACCTGCCAATATTCCAACTATTGTTGTGAATAAAATTCCTAAAATCATTACTCGCAGAGAATTAACTAAACCTGCTAATAATACTTGAGTATAGGGGTCGTTTGGTTTGTAAGGAATCAAGCTTTCACTAATACTAAATCCTGCTTCATTATCTAGGAAACTGAAGCCAAACTTTGTGCCTTGTTGTGCTAAATTTCGGCTGAGGTTGCTAATCATTATAGTTACAACCGCAACAAAAATTACTATGGCAAGAACTTGTAAAGCAATACGCCAAAATCTATCATCTCGCCATAGGGGAATTTTTTGATTCTTCTCGTCAATCATTTTTTAGGGAGTAGGGAGTAGGGAATAGGAAGTAGTTATAATCAATGGTTAAGGAAAAAGTAGCGTAAATATAGCGCTCCTAAATAGGTTGTAAAATTTTATCGTAGGGGTTTGGTCTCCAAACCCCATCTAACCTATTTGTTTCAGAATGGGAATTTTGATAATTTGTCAAGTATGTAGAAAATAGCAAAATTTTCAAGAGCAAATATACCCGCTTCTGCATAATTTCTATTTAATTTCCTGCCGATAAATTTTCATCCCCATCTACTTTATCAAAATAATTGATTTTAAAACCCCGCCTTGATTAACGAAATGTTTTTGGAGGGTTGCTGAAAATTCCCGTTACAAAAACAACCTCTGACTTCTAACTTCATAGAGATTAGCTAAATTTTTTGAATACTTGGGAAATCGAGTGTAGATTAATTCCCAAATCTTTACTGTTGTTAGCTAGTTTTTAACGAAAAGGAGGAGAATAAAGTAGACCACCATTAATCCACAAATTATTCAGACCGCGAGGCAGTTTATATGGAGAATTTTTTCCTAAGTTACGGTCATAAATTTCACCATAGTTGCCTACTTGCTTAATGACTCTATAGGCAAAATCATTACTTAAACCTAGACCTTCACCGAGATTTCCTTCTACTCCTAAAAATCTTCTTATTGTAGGGTCATCGTAATTTTTCTTCTCATCTACATTTGCTTGGGTAATACCTAATTCTTCAGCTTCTATCAAAGCATAAATTACCCATGTAACTACATTAGACCAAGTAGAATAATTATTTACTGTTGCAGGACTCAAAGGTTCTTTTGATAAGGTAAGTATTTAAAATAATATGTTGTTCGGAATTAGGGAAAGTTATACTACGACGACTTAATAATTGAGATTTATCAGAAGTCATCCCATCACAACTACCTTCTGCATAAGCAACATAAGCTGGATCTGCTTGCTGAAATGTTAATGTTTCTGCCTAAATATTTTAGTTTGCCGAGATTTTTTGTTAAATTTAGTTCTGTAGTTGTACCTGCTTCTACCCAGATAGATTTACCTTGAAAATCTTTAAGAGTTTCAATCCCACTATCTGCACTAACCATTATCCCTTGACCATCATAAAATACAGTAGGGGCAAATTCTAAACCAACAGTCGTATCTCTACTAAGTGTCCAAGTTGTATTTCGAGAAAGCATGTCTACTTCTCAACGGTTAAGAGCTAAGAAACGCTCCGTTGAATCTAAGTTTCGATACTCCACAGCAGTCGGGTCATCAAATAAAGCTGCTGCTACTGCCTTACATATATCAATATCTATTCCTGAATAGTTATCATTTTGGTCTACATAACTAAATCCTAGTATCAAACCCTCTACACCACAAATTAACTTGCCACGATTTTTCACAACATCTAAGCAACTTTTTGCTGGTGGAGTTGGTTCAGATTGAGAATTTTCACTATTTGTCAAGTATGTGGAAAATAGCAAAATTGTCAAGAGCAAATACAACCACTTCTGCATAATTTCTATTCAATATTCCTGCCAATAAATTTTCATCCCCATTTACTTTTATCAAAATAATTGAGTCTAAAACCCCACCTTGATTGACGAAATGTTTTTGGAGTGTTGTTCAAAATTGCCACTACAAAAACAACTTCTAAATTCTGAATTCTAAATTCATACAGACTTGGGAAATGAAGTGTAGATTTATTCCCAAATCTTTAGCTGTTTTAAGTTTCTTGTTAACGGAAAGGTGGAGAATAAAGCAACCCACCATTAGTCCATAAATCATTCAGACCGCGAGGTAACTTAAATTGAGATTTTTCTCCTAAGTTGCGGTCATAGACTTCACCGTAGTTACCAACTTGCTTAATTACACGATATGCAAAATCATTACTCAAACCCAAACCTTCACCGAGGTCTCCCTCTACTCCTAAAAAGCGTTTAATGGTCGGGTCATCAGAATTTTGCTTCAAGTCATCTACATTTGCTTGGGTAATCCCCAACTCTTCAGCTTCTATCAAAGCATAAGTCGTCCATTTTACCACATCAAACCAGGCTGAATCATTATTTTTTGTTACTGGACCCAAAGGTTCCTTGGACATAGTAACATCCAAGATTATATGGTCTCCTGGATTCGGTAGGGTACTACGACGACTCAATAATTGAGACTTATCAGAAGTCATACCATCACAACGTCCCTCCGCGTAAGCTGCATAAGCTGGGTCTGCTTGTTGAAAAGTTAATGTTTCAGCTTCTACATTTCTTTGGCGGAGATTATCTGTTAAATTTAATTCTGTAGTTGTGCCTGCTTCAACACAAATTGATTTGCCTTGCAATTCCTCTAAAGATTTAACCCCACTATCAGCACGAACCATCATGCCTTGACCATCATAGAATGTAGTAGGGGCAAACTCCAAACCAACAGTGGTATCTCGACTAATAGTCCATGTTGTGTTCCGAGATAGCATATCTACTTCTCCACCGTTAAGAGCAGTAAAACGCTCCGTTGAATCTAAGTTACGGTATTCTATAGCATTTAAATCATCAAATAAAGCAGCAGCAACCGCTTTGCAAATATCTATATCTATTCCTGAGTATTTACCATTTTGGTCCACATAACTGAAGCCAGGAATACCACCCTCTACACCGCATATTAATTTACCGCGATTTCTGACAATATCTAAACGACTGGTGGCTTGTTGACTTTCTTGGCCAGCTCCTGTTTGGCCTGATGTGCCTTCACCTTCGCAAGCTGTTAGTGGCAGTACCATCAACATAGCTGCTATTAGAATAGATCCCCATTTTTGCATAGTAGTATTCTGGTTTTTTTGTTTTGAAAAAAGTGATCTACTCAAAGCTACCATAGTGTCAAGCTTGACGATCGCTTCTGGAAGCTCTCAAGCAACTACTTTCCACATTTTGTTCCTTATTTATTTGAATACTTTTAATTTTTAATTTTTACTTTAAATTCAAACCTATACAGATAGTGAAGGTTCACTTCCCAAACGTTCCTCAGCTAAATCCCTAATTAAGGACACCCGAGATTGAATATATTCGTTAATTAAATCTGCTTCTGTACAATTTAGGGTACTTCTTTTTTTCAACTGTTTGATTAACCACTGGGCTAAGGTGGCATCATCCAGTGATACCAAGGTTGTAGCTTGGGAGTTTTCTACTACAGACCAAAGCTGACGTAACATTGTGGGAGTCATAGGAACCTCCATATAAATTTCATATCCGTTTTTCTTTAGAGGATTGGTCAAGAATGGTAATTAGGACGTATCCTTAAACACATATTTTCCCAATTTTGTATTTTCTTAACCATTCTTTTATATTTACTCAATAATAACTGAAATGTACTGATATAAGAGGCGCTTACACATAATAAGTTACAATTTCTACTAATATCTTTACAAACTGATGTGTTTCTTTACTTATCCTTGATGGGACTTAATCAGGTCAGGCCGATTCATAAAATACCTTTAGTACTTTATTTTCTAGTTTTATACTTACTAATCTTGACCAGCTTTAAATATTTAAGTGGTTTTTCAGTAGTGAGTTTTTGTGCTTTATATTTGGCTTCTGAATCGGAAATTTAAAAGAAGTTTATAATTTATTTACATATTTTTTCTTAGAAAAAAAGTAGTATTTTATACAAAATGCTCATAAGTAATATGATGTCCGGTTGAATAGTTATAAATAACGAGGGAGAGGTCAGGAGTCAAGAGTCAGGAGTCAGGAGGGAAGAGGAGGGAATTGGAAGGTATAAGGAGGAGAAAGTTTTTTTTTCGCTTTCGCTTCGCGACATGTAACCCTTAAGCAGAACAGAGTTCTATCAAGCTCTAACCCGAACATGATATAATTTAACCCCAATTTATATAGTAGTCCCCATTACTGGCGGAGGAATTCTCGCTCTTCTCAAATATAGTCTGTTTTGCGAATTTAACTTCTGAGTTCTGACTTCAGCTATATTATGGGTAATTAGCCGGACATCATATAATATCTTGATTAACCTTTTGTATTCTGTCCAATTCTAAATCAGAAAGATAATCCACACACCAATTAGCCAAACGTTGGAGCATATGAAAAGGATAAGTATGAGCAACACCAACCACAGGCATTCCAGCTAGTTTAGCTGCTTCAATACCTGCAAAAGTATCCTCAATTACTAAACATTCTGAAGGCTTGAGATTAATGTCTGTATATTGTTGATTCAAAATATCCACTGCTAATAAATAACCATCAGGTTTTGGTTTACTGGTCTTGACATCATCCCCAGCAATAATTACCTGAAAATAATCAGCTAAATTAGCTTTATTTAAAACTAATTTTACTTCGGCTCTGATAGCACCAGTAACCACAGCCATTTTCAGATTAGCTTGAGAAACCCGATCAATAAAATCTACCGTATCTGAATAAATTGGTAATTCTTCAATACTTTCTAATTGTTGTTGATAAGCTAGGGTTTTGCGTTTGATTAACTGTTCTAAATAGCCTTCATTGACATATCTACCTTTTTGGGTCAATATATCTTCCAAACAAGCACGATCGCTTCTTCCTAGACAAAATTTGTGATATTCCTCTGGTTTAAGCAGTAGATTTTCCTCAAGTAGTACTTGTTCTATTAATTTTTCGTGCAGAAATTCATCATTAATAATTACACCATTAAAATCGAACAAAACAGCTTTGAGAGTCATAAATTGTTAATTTATTTTGGCAATCTGAGGATAACTATAAAAATAGTATAGCAATCCTATTTTATTTGTGTATAAAAATCTTACTGCTTTTAGGGAAAAGGGAACAGGGAACACTTAACTGGGAACAGGTGGGAATTTCAGTTTTTTTATCTACTTTTCGATTACCCGCAACCTATGCACGGATTGCTATATACTAATTTTTAATTACTTTGATAAGTTTTTTCATAGTTGGTAGACAAGATCGAAATTTATCTTAGTTTGCGTGTCAGTAGTGCTATGAGTAAATGAAGTAGGCATCAAATTGATATCTTCCCCAGCCTAAAGGTACGGACGGGGATTATTACCGAGCCTAAACTCCTCGGTGGGTTTTTTCATAGGTTCCTGCTAGCTTGACCCTAGTCTTAGGCTTGCCTCCAAGTCCGTTTAATGTCTCGGACTACCCACTCGCGACTCATATATTATTGCTGTATTCTCGTCTCTATAATGTTTTGCAGCATAGTTGAGACATTCCCATTCTCTTGGTGCGCGTTCCCTCTCTTGGTAAGCATTCCCTTGCATCTTACGCTGAGCTGGGGTAGCACCGCTTTTTTACCGAAAAATTGAGGTATAAAGCCTCTCCATTCATGGAGAAAAAAGAAAAAAATTCCTTTTAGACCAATTCTCTTCTTTATAAGAAGAGGTAATTATTAATTATTAATTATTAATTATTAATTGTTGAACATGCCAGAAACATTGTCATACCTCTAAAACAATTGTTTGGTTTTCGCGAATTATTTCAGAGGATAATTTATGTAGAAAATCTGCCCTGGTATCTTTCAATGACAAGAGTTACTGATGATGGAGCAAAAGGTAATTCTCTTGACCAAACAATCTTAAGCTTTCCAATCTTAGCTAAATAAACTTTATCCCGATCAAATAACTAATATTCCGTGGGTTACGGTGGATTATCAAATATCGTATTATTAGTGTGGAATTATTTCCACCTAACCCACTTGACATAAAGACTTAATATTTTATTTATAGATACCTTCTAGGATATTTTCTTTTGTAAGGCTTTTTTGGCAATTTTAGTAACATAAATAGTTACAGCAACTGTGGCGACTAGACCAACGCCGTAAAGAACCCATTCTGCTGTGGTACGCGATCCGCCTTCTGTGCCCAAAGTTGCCAAACTTCCAGCTAAGGAACCCAGATATACATACATTACTGTACCTGGCATCATGCCAATCCAAGATGCCAAACAATAGTCTCGTAGAGAGACTTTAGTTAGACCAAAAGCATAGTTGAGCAGGTTAAAGGGAAAAATGGGGGACAAGCGAGTTAGTCCAACGATTTTCCATCCCTCATCAGCCACAGCTTTGTCAATGGCCTTAAATTGTTCATTTCCTTCTATTTGTTTGGAAACCCAACCTCTTGCTAGATACCGACCGACTAAGAAAGCACAAGTTGCGCCTATAGTTGAACCGATAGAAACGTAAACCGAGCCAAAAAGAGGACCAAATAGGAGACCTGCACCAAGGGTGAGTAGTGAGCCAGGCAGAAATAAAACTGTAGCCAAGATATAGATAGTGATAAAAGCTATCGGACCCCAATGGCCAAGTGTATCAATCCAATTTAAGGCATTATTTAGTAGTTGTTGAGCATTAAAAAATTTCTGAGCAAAAATTAGCAGAGTTGCGACTCCAAGCATAATTAAAAGTGGTTTGAGTAGCTTGTTGAATTTTGGCTTTTTTTTTGTTGTTTCTGGTAGGTCGTTCATCATAATATAAACTTGAAAAATATCTTTGTGCTGATTGATATTATAATCATTTTTACAACTAAAAATATTGTTTTTAAGTTTAATTTCATCAGATTATTATCTGATTTTCATAATTATTTGTTGACCAGATTTATTAGGAATGTGGAATAATAAAATATACCCTAATAACAAAACAAATCAAAAAAATTGAATTTTTACAGTTTATTTGATACTAATCCTCTATAAAATTCCATCTAATGTTCTCCTATATAAATCGTTTATTAGAGCTAATTTAGTTGCACTATTTGCACTATTAAGTATCAATATTATCACATCAAATATGAAAAACTTTTCGACATTTTATTGAGTAGAGGAGTAGTAATAATTTGCTGCGGAATCCGGAGCTAATAGCCAGCCTCCTGGGTCGGAACTGCCTCTTTGCAGAGGAGCTTCGCTTTTCATGTCGCGCAGCGAAACGTTAACAGCTATTAGCTGGAGCTGCCTTCCTCATTCCAGAAGGCAATAGTTTGATCCTCAGATTTTGTAGTTCTAGCCTTGCTTTGAGTCCTTGAATCAGAGCATCTAGCTGTTGGTCTAAGACAAAAAGCGCTTCTGAGTAGGGGACTATGCTTTTAATTTTGGCCAGGCTTTCTTGGCGTTGACTGGCTAAAGCATTGCGGTACTGCCAAAAATTGCTAATTCCCAACCCGGAAGCGGTCAAGAATCCTATACTAAATGGAACTAAAAACAACCTTTTAAATCTAGCGGTTTGTTCTTCTTGTTTGAGTCGTGCTTCTACTTCTTTTGTTCGTTCTGTTTCTATTATAGTTCGCTTTTCTTGTCTCTATCTTTCTACAGAAGCATCTAAATACTGATAATCTAAATCACTCAAACTTTTTCCTCTTGCCCAAGCTTCAGCATCTTTTAGTGCTAGACCGCGCAATAGTCGGAATTTGTCTGTTTGCTGGGAAGCTATCCAAGCATCAAAATTCTCAGCATAAGGTCGCAATAATCTTAATTTTTTCCCGATCCATTCTAAATTAAATACTTGTTCATATATCCGATTTTTTACTTTGAGTAATCCTGAGTCTTCAACTATTAATCCTGATAATATTAGCTCTGTTTCTTCAGGCATTTTATTGACTTCTATCTGCTTATTTTGCAGTATTTTTTTATATATTCCTAACAATTTTTCTACTTTGGTAGGATTGTATAATAACCGATTTTGAATTGTTCTTAAATGCTCTGGCTCGTCTTGATTTTGCCAATCATCTAATATTTTATTTCTGACTAGGTTTTCTACTAATAATTCGCCATAACCTAATGGCAATTTTGCAAGTTGATTGTGCCAATCATATAAGTTCTTATTTATCAAGATATTACCTTCATAAATTAATCGGAAATTTGAAAGTTTATCTGGTTGGGTAATGGCATCCATGACTAATTGACAGAGCTTATTAGTTAAAAATGGTTGCCCTCCGGTCCAGGATAATATTTCTTTTAGTAATGTTTTAGCCTGATTTTCTTCTAGTGGTAAATTTGCTGCTAATGGCTCTATTTCTTTTATTGTAAAACCATGTAATTCTATGGCTGTGCCTATTTTAAATGGTGTTCTTTTCCGGTCTTGGATTAAATCGGCAGGTGTAGCTACTCCAAAAATGGCAAAATTAAGTCGATTATATTCTGAATTAATTGCTCGTTGATTGTAGCAATAACGAATGAGGGCAAAGAAATCATCTATGGTAAAATTTAAACTAAGAATACTGTCTATTTCATCAATGAATATACAAATATTTTCTGTAGGAAATTGTACTAATATTACTTCCTCAATAAATCGACTTAATTTTTGGACATCAGACATTTCTGAAAGTGATGACCACCAGGTTTTTAATGAGAATTTACGATTCAATTTTAAAGTCAGCCAGAGGTTGGCAATGATGCCTTGATACCATTGTTGGGAAGTGGTATTTTGACTACCAATGTTAGTCATGTCAATAGTGGCACATTCAAATCCTTGTTGTTTTAGTTGATGGTAGGTTCTGACTAATAGGGATGATTTTCCCATTTGTCGGCAATTGAGAATGTAACAAAATTCGCCTCTGTTTAAAGCTTGATAAAGTTGGGTATCAGCTTCTCGGGTAACGTAGGTAGGAGCATTTTTGCTGAGACTACCTCCGACTTGGTATGTACGTCTAATCATGGTCTTGTTTGAGCTAACTAGGAGTTAATTAACAAAGTTAATTTTGCAGGCCAGAAGTTCAGAGTTACAGCACTTTTCAGTTGAATATAACAATAAGCTCTGAGGGCGTTGCTGAATAAATGTATGATTTCACAGGAGTCAGGAGTCAGGAGTCAGGAGTCAGGAGTCAGGAGTCAGGAGTCAGGAGTCAGTAGCTAGAAAGCAGTTTTTCGGTAACTAAGGAATGAGAATTAAATAAAGTACAGAACTTTTTTTCATAACTCATACGGTATGGAACTTAGGCAATTTAACTTATGTAGATAATAAAATTCTCATTCCTAAATAAGAAGAAATAGGTATAATTTGCACTATTGTTTTGGCTAAAAATTTTCAATTAGTTGAATTTCATACCTCAAATCAGCAATGCCGCTCTGAGAAGTTATAGTCATTTCAAATAAGAATGAAACACTTTTTCGGCTGAAACCCTTTCAAGGCAAGAAAGACTCGTCTCAATCTAAACTGAAATGACTATATGCATTCTTCAGGTTGGGTATTTCAAGATGTTAACTTTCATAAATTTCTAAAGGTAATTGATCTGGGTCTGGAAAGAAAGTAAAACGCTTGCCAGTTATTTCATCAATCCTAATATCTTCTACTTCTATACCTTGGGATTTCAAATAATCAACAGACTCATCAATATTATCTACTTCTAATGCTAAATGTCTCAGACCACAAGCTTCTGGCCGAGTTAATCTTTTTGGCGGGTCAGGAAATGAAAATAATTCTATCTGATTACCGTTACCTACACGCAAATCTAACTTATAAGAATTGCGTGCTTTTCTCCAAGTTTCTTGAATAATTTCACAGCCTAAAATATTCACATAAAAATGCTTGGAACTTTCATAATCAGAGCAAATAATCGCAACGTGATTAAATTTTTTAATTTTCATCATAAAAATTCGGTAATACCAAGTGTAAGAAAAATAATGTTACGAATAAGCTTGAGTGTTTAAAGGAGTTGATTTGAATGTTTATTTGAATATAGCAATTCCCAAAAAGCGTGAGATACAAAATTCCCTGGTTTTAGGGAACACTTAACACTTAACACTTAATACCAATTTTAAAAATTGCTGCTATGGCAAAACCTATATTTGGCAAGGATTTTCATCCACTCATTTGTAACATTCTTTGATTAAATTGGTATTAACTGGGAATAGGAAGTAGGGAGTAGTAATTCTGGTTCCGTAGGAATAAATAAAGAATAAAAACAACTGTACCTTATTAGCTTGGGAAACGCTATAAAAAAATAAGATAGCTATAAAAAAAACTTGAGATTCTATTCCTTCTGACTCGGTCTTCGGTCTTCGGTCATCCTGAGCAATAACCTAACTATTTGTAGCAAACATTTATCAGATTTGGTATAAGTGGGAAACCAGCTCGTAGTCAAATATGCTATAATTTGCTATAATTGATGATGATGGAGACAAAGACCTTTGAATCATGGTGAGACTATCGTTATCTAATAATCTAATAAACGCTGAAATGCTTTGAAGTGCGGAATTTAGATATACCATACTCCCCTATGTTTTAGGTCTAATACTTTTAACTTTTGAGTTTTGCTTTCTAAGCAGCGGTTGACAATCTTCGCGATCGCATTTTCCCTTAACAATAACCTCATAACTCTCAGCATCAAGTCCTGGAGGTAACTGATCTAATCGTATGTTACTAAAAGTTTCCCATTTTATATCAATGATAGCACTACAGTTTTGACAGCAAAAATGATGATGGGGTTTAACATTGGCATCATAACGAGTCACTCCCTCCTCCAGTAATACTTCCTTAACTAAACCTACTTCCCGTAATACAGTTAAAGCACTATAAATAGTTGCCTTAGAAGAAATGGGTAACTCGCGGTTTACTTCACTCAGAATTTCCTCAACACTGGGATGGTCTGAACGAGACAAAAGATTGGCATAAACTGCAAATCTCTGAGGAGTAATTCTTAGCCCTTTAGATTGCATTTTTCTCTGAATCTCTGTTGTAGTATAGTTGTTTTTCATTATTCTAAAGTTATTAAATATATTTTCAACTAATTAATAATTTTAACATATATTAATTGCTTATTAATCAAGAATTAATATTTAACTTGACATTTTATTAAATCAGAATTATTCTTAGAAATAACTACCAACTACCATAGAGAGGAAAAAATTATGGACTTGTCCAACTCTAACACCAGCAAAAATTTGTCCGATGCTTTTGCTGGAGAATCAATGGCTAACCGTAAATATCTCTTCTTTGCCGAAGTTGCCAAGAAATTAGGCATGGAAGATTTAGCCAAACTATTCCGGGAAACAGCTAATCAAGAAACGCAACACGCTTTTTCTCACTTTCGCCTGCTTCATCCTGAATTAGTAGTAGACGACCCATCTACCCTAACTGAAGAGCAAAAAAAAGCGATCGCCTCTCGTTGTCTAGAATTAGCAATTGAAGGGGAGACCTACGAATATACAACCATGTACCCAGAATTTGCCGAACAAGCACGAGTAGATCGTGATAGTGGAGCTGTTGCAGAATTCAAAGAGCAAGAAGAAGAGTCCCGCGAACACGCCACCATGTTCCGTCAAGCAGCTCATAAGTTTGGTTTACTCACCCACATTGAAAACCACCATGCTAATCAATATACAGAAGCTCTCGAAGGTCTCAATGGTGTTGCACCCAAACAAAAAGTTGTTGGTAGTAAATGGATCTGTCGTGTATGTTCAATGATTTACGATCCAGTTGTCGGCGACCCGGACTCTGGTATTGCTGCTGGCACCCCATTTGAAGAAATTCCTGAAGATTGGTCTTGCCCTATTTGTGGAGCGCAAAAGAAATCTTTTGTTCCTTATGAAGAGGCAGTTGCGGCTTAAGTATTGATCGGGACTTACGCAGTACCGCTATATATGCTGTATTATTTGGAGATTATTTCAGATATAGCGCTACGCGCTAGGGAATAGGGAACAGGGAACAGGGAACAGGGAACAGGAGACTATCAAAGGATTTGAGGATTTATAAATGTCCTAACCTTAATGTGTAGCGCTATATTCCCAGTACAATTAGTGCCTTTGCGTAAGTCCTGTTTATATCAAAGCTGATTTATAAAGACACTTTAAAGAAGGTCTTTCCGAGTTAAAATATAGGTTTGAGACAAAAGCATCACACATCTAGCAACACCCGTTAAATTTATTTAGTTTAGTATAATTATGACTAATGAGTCGTCTGCCTAAAATTGCAAATCCTCAAAGAAAAACATATTCAAGCGACCTGAGTGATTCAGACTGGAACCTCATCAAACCCCTACTACCTAAACCCAAAGGGTTAGGTCATCCCATTCAAGTCTATTTTCGGGAGATTCTCAATAGACCTCTCCGGAAAAGAGGGAACAGGGAACACTTAACTGGGAACACTTAACCCACCCCTAACCCCTCCCAGGAGGGGAGTAATTGATAATTTCTGGATAAGAATTGATTCTATTTTTAATTTTCGGAGATGTCTAATGGTGTTTTCTATGTACAACGAAGTGGATGTCAATGGGAGATGATGCTCCATGACTTGCCACCTTACACTACTGTGTATAAATATTTTCAGAAATGGCAACGTTTTGATTTATGGCAGCAAATGTACGACAAAATTTCCCAACAACTACACAGTGAATTAGGAAAATATGAAGACTCTAGCGTTGCGATCGCCGATTATCAAGCAGTCAAAACAACGGAAAAAATTCCTCGCTCTACGGTTTCAATGGTAGTAAAAAAGTTAAAGCGGATAAACGCCATGTTGTAGACTTATTTTGAATTATTAAAGCCTTTTCTGGAGGTATCTATTTTTTATTAGAGGTAATTAAAGGGAAAATAATATAGTTCTGAAGTTGCTTAGTTAAGCCGATCGCTCCGTAAGCATTCAGCTATTAGCTGTCAGCTCGATCCCAATAAAACCACACCTTAGTACCAAGCGTGAAAAAAGAATACTATAAATTTATCTTGATTAGGGATGCTTAAAAAGAGCTGCTCTAATTCATTTGAGAAAGCTATATCTAGCAGGATAATTTTTCCCTTTTTTTTTCAATACTTCCTCCTTTTCTTACTTCTTTCTTTCTTGAGCTGATAGCTGACGGCTGAATGCTTACATCGCTCCTTTTATTTATTGACATTCTGTAGCAAGCGAGATATAAATATTTTAATTCAATTCATATAATTTAGGAGTAATTGATGGTATTTCAGCGGTTCATAACAAAATCTATTTCACGATTTATATTTTCCCTAGGATTAGGCATATTATCACCTTTTTTTACTCCTATTCCTGCTCTTCCTGCTGAAAAAATCATAATTGCTGTTCCCGATCTTAATATCAAAGATCCAATCGAAGTTGAACTGCCAGCTTTTGAAATTAAAATACCAGTCCAATCTCTCGAAAACTTTTCCAAAGAAGGTGAATACACAGATGAGTTTATTCTTTATTCGGAATTATTAAAAGATGAAATAAAGGAGTTACAGCAACTTTTAAAAAAGCAAAAACAAGAGCTACAGCAACTTTTAAAAAAGCATTTTGATATAGCTCCTAATATTGTAGAAGGATTTATGGAAGAGCCAGCAGGAAAAGAAGTACTAAAACGTTTAGGTAAAATCATCCAAACTGGAGAAGATCAAAATGGTAGTGAAGCTCTCAAAATAGCTTTTGAATTAGCTGTTGCCGAGCCGGATGGTTTAACGATTATTAATTTGTTGAAAAAATTTCCTGGAGATATTTTTATAGAACTTCAAGAAGGTATCAATTTAGTTGATGAGTTAACAGAAAGATTTGTTGAAGAAAATAGGATTTTAATAGAACTCCAAAAACAAGCAGAAAATGTAGCATTTTCTGAGGATAAACGGAATTTTAATAATTTACCAGATTTAAGAAAACCAGGGAATACGAAATGGGAAAAACAATCTTTGAACTTTAGAAATCCCAATCGCGATCGCTCTTCTCCAGCAGATATTTATCTTCCTAAGATTTCGGGAAATAAATTAATTCCTGTGGTAGTCATTTCTCATGGTTTAGGTTCAGACTTGAATAGTTTTGTCTATCTTGCTGAACATTTAGCATCTCATGGTTTTGCTGTAATAGTACCAGAACATATTGGTTCCAGTGCAGAAAAACTTGAAAGCATATTTGCAGGTTTTAGTAGACCTGTAGATGGAATAGAATTTATTAATCGCCCACTAGATATTAAGTATTTGCTAGATGAAATAGAGGAAAAAATAGGCTCCGATCCGAGATGGCAAGGTAGACTAAATTTGCAACAGGTGGGAGTATTAGGTCAATCTTTTGGTGGTTATACTGCTTTAAGTGTTGCAGGTGCTCCTCTCAATCTAGAACAATTGCGAAAAGATTGCCAATCTGAAGACACTAAATTTATCTTCAATTTATCCCTACTATTACAGTGTCAAACTATTAATTTACCACTAGAAATGAACAAAAATTTAGGAGATGAACGTATCACAGCAGCTATTGCAATTAATCCTGTTAGTAGTGGTGTATTTGGATCTGAAAATAAAGGTATTAGTCAAATTAAAATACCTATGATGATTGTTTCTAGCACTAAAGATATTTTTGCTCCACCAATTCCAGAGCAAATTGATCCATTCATTAGCTTAACTACTCCAGAAAGATATTTAGTTATAAGTAAACCAGGAACTCATTTTTCATTTATTGCTGAAGAAGAAACTTCTAAATCTATAGAACTACCAAAACAATTAATTGGTCCTGACCCGAATTTGGCTTATCCCTATCTTCAGGCATTAAGTTTAGCATTTTTTCGAGTTTATCTTCAAAATCAATCCCAATCATTACTATATTTAAGTCAGCCTTATCTCCAATATCTCAATCAAGAACCATTTAGTTTTAGTTTATTGAAGTCTCTTACAGAAGAGGATATACAAAGAATAATTGATAACTTTTCTGAACAAGTTACAGAGAAATAATTATGTATCCACTCAATATGATGGGGTAGGGAATGATTATAACTGCCAAGAGCAACT
>NZ_JBNHEP010000171.1:0-37701 GCF_050015995.1 Dapis brunnea BLCC-M229
TCCTAGATTTTTAACTGACAAATAGTTGTCTTGACTTCTTCCTCCCTCCATACCTCCATACCTGTTACCTGTTCCCAGTTAAGTGTTAAGTGTTCCCTATCTTCATTTTTATATTTCCTTTACAAACAGTCTCTGAAAGTAATACCTATAACAATGTATTCTTTCAAACTTCATCAAAACTTCATAAATTTTCTGTATAACTTTACCAAAACTTTAAGCAAAAATAGTGATAATTAAATTAAGCAACCAGGAAATCTATATAAAATCTACTAAAGTTTTCTAGTGGGACTTCAACAAAACAGACTCATAAAATAGTCTTAAATATATAGGTAGATAGTTTTAGTTCAAAAAGGTATAAATTCTTAACTCTCAAGCGTTTTCCTAGGTCTTCCTGCGAAAACAGCTATTTTGATCCCATCCATTTAATTCCTTTGCCTAGACTAATATTTCCTGTGGAATGCTACAAAAACAGCTATTTTTTCTCTTAGAAAATGTCTAACTACTACTAGAAAATTTACTGACAAATTCAACAACAGAATAAATTAAATATGACAAACATTCGTTTAGAAGCAGAAGACATCACTCTAACTGGCTACATATCTGAATCGAGGAGTATAGCTTCAGGTAATGCAGTAGTCTCTCTGTGGAATTCAGGCAACACACAAGGTAGTGCTACAACTCAGTTTACAGGAGCTACAGGTGCATACGATGTAGTAGTAGGTTACTATGATGAGAATGATGGCCAAGGTCAAATCTCTATAGAAATAGGAATAGCACAAGATCAATGGACTCTAAACCAAAACTTAGGCAGTGGTGGAGTCAGCAACAGTAATAAAGTAGAACGAACAGTATTTACAGGGTTAGAGATATCAAATGGAGAAAACATTACTATCACAGGCACAGCAGAAAGTGCAGAATGGGCTAGAGTAGATTATGTAGAATTTATCCCAGTTGGACCAGGTATATTATCCCTGAGTAATGCCAGTTATAGTGTGAACGAAGATGGTACTCAAGCAGCAGTAACAGTAGCTCGCAGCAATGGTAGTATTGGAGAAGTCAGCGTCACACTTATCCCCAGTAATGGTACAGCAACAGCCCCTGATGATTATGATAATACTTCTATAGTCGTTAACTTTGCTAATGGGGAAACAGAGAAAACTGTGAATATTCCCATTATTGATGATACTCAAACAGAGGGAAATGAAACTATTAATTTAGCTTTATCAAACCCCACAGGTGGAGCAACTCTTGGTACTCAAGATACAGCAGTCTTAACAGTGGTAGATAATGAAGTACCACCATCACCATTTCGCCTAGAAGCAGAAGACATGACTATAACTGGCTACATATCTGAATCCAGAAGTGTAGCTTCAGGTGATGCAGTAGTCTCTTTGTGGAATTCAGGCAATACACAAGGTAGTGCTACCACTCAGTTTACAGGAGCTACAGGTACATACGATGTAGTAGTAGGTTACTATGATGAGAATGATGGTAAATCTCCTGTTTCGGTAGAAATTGGCAATGATACTATTGATTCCTGGGTGTTAGATAAAAATCTGGGTCATGGCTCGGTAAGTCGTCGAAATTTTGTAGAGCGAACTATTGCTACAAGTTTACAGATTAATAATGGAGAAAACATCACCCTCAATGGAGAAAGAGAAGCAGGAGAGTGGGGAAGATTTGATTACATTGAATTTATCCCTGTTACAGCACCAGATCCAGTATCAGGCACATTATCCTTGAGCGACACCACTTACAGTATCAATGAAGATGGTACAACTACTGCAGCAGTAACAGTAACTCGTAGCGACGGTAGTTATGGAGAAGTCAGTGTCACACTCACCCCCAGCAATGGTACAGCAACAGCCCCTGATGATTATGATAATACTTCTATAGTCGTTAACTTTGCTGATGGGGAAACAGAGAAAACTGTGAATATTCCCATTGTTAATGATACTCAAACAGAGGGAGATGAAACTATTAATTTAACTTTATCAAATCCCACAGATGGGGCAACTATTAGTACTCAGGATACAGCAGTATTAACTATTGTTGATAATGAAAACCCAACTACATTTGATGGTACCGAAGCAGGAGAAATTTTAACAGGAGACAAACAAAATAACTATATTAATGGTTTTGGTGGCGATGATACTCTCAATGGAGCTGGGGGAGATGACAGTTTATTTGGGGGTTCTGGCAACAATATCTACAATGGTAATGACGGTAATGATACAGTTAGTTATGCCAACAACCAAACCAGTGGAGTTATTGCTAACCTTAACACTGGTAATGTCAGTCGCAAGTTTGAAACTTGGTCTGAAGATTTTAAAATTCTACCTCTAGGTAACTCCAACACTCGTGGATACCCTAATAATTCTAGTTCTGGTGCGTATCGCAGGGAATTATGGAGGTCTTTAAATGGTGCTGGGTACAATTTAGATTTTGTTGGTACAGCGTTTAGTGGTCCTTCTGATATTGATAAAGACCATGAAGGTCGTGGTGCTTTTACTATTAATCACCTTATAGATAACACTGTCACTCAATTTCAAGGTTTCAATAGCCCATCAGTGGCAACATACACAACTATTGAAGATACTTTGGGAACTTATAACCCAAATATGGTTTTACTATTGGCAGGTACTAATGACATTCTCCAAGGTGATGATGCAGATACGGCGATCGCTGACCTAGAAGAACTTGTGGAGAGAATGGTTACTGCTGCACCTGATACCCATGTACTGGTTGCTTCTCTGATACCGAATACTTCAAATTCTACCCATAAGGCTATAACTTCTGAGTTTAGTGGGCGCATTGAAAGCGAAATTGTGCAACCAAAGGCAAATGCTGGTCAAAATGTCAGTTTTGTAGATATCTTTAATGCTCCACTAATTTCCAGTGACTTTACTTCTGATGGTATCCACCTGAAATCTAGTGGTTATGATAAATTAGCAGAGGTTTGGGAAGATGCGATCCTGAATACGGTTGTTGCTGAAGACACTCTAATCAATGTGGAAAATTTAATTGGTTCTGATGGCAATGACGAACTCACAGGGAACAATGGTGCTAACGAACTTACTGGTGGTGCTGGTGATGACACCCTTACTGGTGGTGCTGGTGATGATTTATTTGTCTACAGTAAAGGAGATGGAACTGACGTTGTTACAGACTTTGGATTTGGTAACGATCTATTTGGACTATCTGGTGGTTTAACTTTCAATGAATTAACAATTCAAAATGCAGGTGCAAACACTATAATTAGAGTTACCTCCACTAATGAAGTTTTGGCTGTAGTTGAAGGAGCGATCGCAAATGATATTACTTCTGCTCATTTCACAACTGTCTAAAATCTTCTGGTAGTCCTGTATATATAGTAGACATCTCCAAAAATCAAAAATCAAATCAATTCTTATCCAGAAATTATCAATTATTTCTTCCTGTTCCCTGTTCCCTGTTCCCTGTTTCCTCTTTTCTGGAGATGTCTAGTGATTTATTGTGGAGAAAGGGAACAGTTCATTAATTGATAATGGATAATGGATAATTACTTCTGGTTAAAACCGCAACGGAATTGAATATAAAGTAAGCGGATTCTATCTGATATAATCGGAGCTTACGCAAAATATTAAATCATACGCCATCTGTAGGGGCAAACGGCCGTTTGCCCCTACTACCTTTTTTACTGTCGCAACCTTTTTTGAATTTAGTATAAAATATTTTCTTAAGCTAGGGTTAATTTGAAATGAATAATTGATAATGAATTAGCTTGCTAAACTTTGGACAAAAAGTAAACTATTTCTCTTAGATATAAAAAGGGTGAAAGTTTTTCAATAGTACAAAAATTTTCAACTTTAAATAATTATTCATTATCCATTATAAAAATTATCCATTATAAATTAATGAACCTAGCTTTTGGCCTTTAACTACAGAACAATAATCAACCTTGTTATTCAATTCATACGAATTCATCTTTTGCTTTCTACCAATTACTCTCGCTATCTTTTTTTGCTTAAGTAAATTCCGGATAGTTAGGGGTGCAACAGTGTGGTTATTACTTACCTCACTATTTTTCTATGGTTACTGGAAAATTGGTTATTTACCTCTATTAATAATTTCTGTTTTAGGTAACTATTATTTTGGTGAATATATCAAATCTTCTCCACCAGGAAGCAAACCAGCAAAAATTTTAATGTGGGCAGGTATTTGTTTCAATTTAGGAATATTAGGTTATTACAAATATGCAGGATTTTTCATCAGTTCCCTAAATGAAATATTCCAGGCAAATTTAGCAGTACCTAAAATTTTCTTGCCCTTAGCAATTTCATTTTACAGTTTTACTCAAATTGCTTACTTGGTTGATGCTTATCAAGGAGAAACTAAAGATTACAAATATGACTTACTTTCTTATAGTTTATTCGTCGTATTTTTTCCTCAATTAATTGCTGGACCAATTCTTCGACATGACGAACTTATCCCTCAGTTAAAACAACTCAAAGTTTTTGTTTTTTCTCACAAAAATGTGGCAATGGGTATAGCTTTATTTACTCTAGGATTAGCAAAAAAAGTATTAATAGCAGATAATGTATCTCCTTGGGTAGCAGGAGTATTTAATAATGCCAATAATGTCACTTTTCTGGAAGCTTGGATAGGAGCTTTAAGTTATACATTTCAACTATATTTTGATTTTTCTGGCTATTCAGATATGGCTATTGGTTTAGGGTGGATGTTTAATCTGAATTTACCAATTAATTTTAATTCTCCCTATAAAGCAGTTTCTATCATTGATTTTTGGCGCAGATGGCATATTACTCTCTCTAATTTTTTGCGGGATTATCTTTATATTCCTCTTGGTGGTAGTCGTAGAGGAGAAGTGCGTCGCTATGCTAATTTATTGATGACTATGTTATTAGGTGGTTTATGGCATGGTGCAGGTTGGACTTATATAATTTGGGGTGGTATGCAAGGTACTTATCTGATGATTAATCACGGGTGGCGGAAATTAGGAATTAAATTACCAGCTTTTTTTGGTTGGGTAATAACTTTTCTGGCAGTTATTTTTAGTTGGGTGGTTTTTCGAGCTACTAATATTAATGATGCTGTCGCTATTTGGCAGGCAATGTTGGGAATAAAAGGTATTGTTTTGGTTAATGATTTTAAGAGCGTTTTATTTTGGTTGAGTGGATTAGGTGTAAAGTTTGAAAGTTGGCGAGCATTTCCTTATTTACCGGAGAATTATAAATTTAGTTTCATAGTGTTAATCTCAGTATTTTTTATCGCTACTCTCACACCAAATACTCAGGAAATTATGCAAAAGTTTAAACCTAGTTGGTGGTGGAGTCTGTGGATTAGTGGTTTAGCTATTGCTTGTTTACTTTCTCTAAATCGTGTTTCTGAATTTCTTTACTTCCAATTTTAATTTTATAGCGCTAGGGAATAGGGAATATTCATTAATGGATGATTGATAATGGATAATTACCTCTCCCTTTTAGGGCTATCCCTGATAAGGAACTCCTAAAATCCTTTGATGATAGGGAGATGGGGGGGTGGGGAGATGGGGAGGTGGGGGGAGTTTAGCCTCTAATTAAATAGGTTTACTCTCCTATAGCAGTTCTCATATTAATGAGGTACAGTATTTTTTTCTATTCCTTATTCCCTATTCGCTGTTGCCTAAAATCGAAAATTTGTGTATCTCACCAATTTGAGAAATGCTATATCATATTCATTGAATGGTAATAAACATAACCTTTTTCTAATGTCTAAGTTTT
This sequence comes from Dapis brunnea BLCC-M229, assembly GCF_050015995.1. Lineage (NCBI taxonomy): Bacteria > Bacillati > Cyanobacteriota > Cyanophyceae > Oscillatoriales > Microcoleaceae > Dapis > Dapis brunnea. Next base: position 5,763 of record NZ_JBNHEP010000171.1, read on the forward strand.
ATGTTAAGAAAGATGTTTATAAAGCATAGCTTTTAGGGAGAGGATTGACTAAAAGGAAAAAATTTATTTCTCGCGTTTGTGATTGGATATGGTTAGGTTTCCTCAGCATCTCTCTACCGCTTTTTCCCCTTTATTGGGGAGACTTTCAACCTGAATTATTTAATTATTTAATTATTAATTATTCGGTAAACTGTCAAAGGGTTTCAGGATTTAGAAATGTCAAATACCTTAATGGGTAGCGCTATAGTGTTTAATTAGGGCTGGCTGATTAAATATCAAAGCATTGATAAATAAAGGCTCAAGCCTTTTCATATGCTAAAAAAGTGCCACCTTTTGGCTATCAATAGCTCAAAAAGTGAGGATGGGTGAGCAAACAACAGTGGAAAAATTGAGGGACAATTGCTCCGACTACATCTTCTGTAATCCACAATTTCTCCTGACTACTGACTATTGACTAATAGACTTCTCCAAAAATGAAAAATAAAATCAATTTTTATTCATAAATTATCAATTACTCCCCCCTGTTCCCTGTCACCTCTTTTCTGGAGATGTTTACTGACTACGACAAAGATCAATAGAGACTTTTCAGCAAACCCTAATCAAGGTGCAAATATGAAAAAATATCGTCAATTCAATCTGACTTTTCTTGGGCTTGTATTTCCTGGTTTATTATCTTTTGGTTTGTTTAATTTAGCCGTAGATCCCTATGGAGTAATGAACAACCAAAATTTATTTGGTTTGGAGTTACTCAAAATAAAAAAAATCATTAGTGTGAGGCTATTTAAAGCAGTCGATGTGACTCGAATTCAGCCAAAAACTTTATTATTAGGTTCTTCCAGGTCAGACTTAGGTTTAGACCCAAAACATCCAGCTTTTAAAAATAAACAACCTGCTTATAACTTAGCTTTAGTCGGGCCGAATATTTATGAAGTTAAGCGCTATTTTGAACACGCTTTAAAAAATCAACCAGAATTAAAAACAGTTGTCATAGGTATAGATTTTTTTATGTTCAATAAATACAAAGTTAATGAAGCAGACTTTAACGAAAAACGCTTAGAAAAAACAAGTTTAATTCCCCAAGATTTTGTGAATGTTAGTTTTTCTCTTGATGCTCTAGATGCGAGCCAAGAAACAATAAAAGCAAGTGTTAAGTCTGATGCTTACTATCTTTATCATCCTGATGGTTTACGTTATGTTTATCAAAACAAACCCAATGAACCAATACCAAAAAAATTTAAAGGTATGCTTAGTGGGTTAATGAGAGGAGAAGGATATTATAAAAAATATCAACTTTCCACAGAATTTTTAAATGATTTAAAAGACATTGTTGAAACTTGTCAAAAAAAAAATATAGACCTAAAAATTTTTATTTCTCCATCCCATGCTAGTCAATGGGAAAGTATTCAGACTGTAGGATTATGGTCTGCTTTTGAAGATTGGAAACGAGAAATAGTTAAAATTACACCAGTCTGGGATTTTTCTGGTTATAACACCATCACTACAGAACCCATTACTAAGAATATGAAAAACTATTGGGATAGTTCTCATTATCGTAAGGAAGTAGGAGATTTAGTTATGAATCGTTTATTTGATTATCAAAATGAAATAGTTCCCAAAGATTTTGGGGTTTTAATTACAGAATCAAATATTGAATCTCATCTCCAGAAAATTCGTGACCGACAGGAAATTTGGGGAAATAATAATCCTGATATTGTGCAGTTAGTAGAAAAATTAAAGCCGGAAGAGATAGAAGAATAAACATCCCTAATAATAAAAAATAAAATCAATTATTTCTCCCTAATGCCTACTGCCTAATCCATCTTTTCTGGAAATGTTTAATGATTAGTGATTTACTTGATTAAAATTTTAATTAGGGCTTGCTGATTAACTTTCAAATCCCTTATCTGTAAATATTTGAGTCTTTTTAGAGTAAAAAAAAGGTGCAATGTTTTTAGTCTAGGAAGCTAAAAAAGTTAGGGTTTTGAGTAGATAAGGATAGAAAAATTAAGGGATAATTATTCCTCCTAACTCCTCTCAATTATAAATTATAAAAATATTTAAGCATTTTTAGAGTAAAAAAAAGGTGCAATGTTTTTAGTCTAGGAAGCTAAAAAAGTTAGGGTTTTGAGTAGATAAGGATAGAAAAATTAAGGGATAATTATTCCTCCTAACTCCTCTCAATTATAAATTATAAAAATATTTAAGCATTTTTAGAGTAAAAAAAAGGTGCAATGTTTTTAGTCTAGGAAGCTAAAAAAGTTAGGGTTTTGAGTAGATAAGGATAGAAAAATTAAGGGATAATTATTCCTCCTAACTCCTCTCAATTATAAATTATAAAAATATTTAAGCATTTTTAGAGTAAAAAAAAGGTGCAATATTTTTAGTTTAGGAAGCTAAAAAAGTTAGGATTTTGAGTAGATAAGAATAGAAAAATTAAGGGATAATTATTCCTCCTAACTCCTCTCAATTATAAATTCTCAATTCTACCCTTAACCATAAGACTTTTTCACGAAACCCTAATTAGATGCTCTTATCAGTTTCCACAAAGATTGACTACGTTCTCGATCAAGCCGTTCTACTTTTTCAGACTGCTTAATGCCAAAAAGTAATTCTTTGGAAGGACTGAATAAAAATACTTCCGTAAAATTATCGCTAATTTTAGAAATATTAGGAATATTTTGTTTACGGACTAGCTGAAATTTTACTTTCGGTTCCATTAAATAACTCAGAGAAATTATATGACCAATTCTTGCATCAATTATTATCACTGGATTAGTTGCTTGATTAACTATCTCAGCTATTGCTGGATTAGAATGATTTTCATATTTATACAGCATTGTTTCGCTCATGTCACAATATCATATCTTGAAGAGTTTTTGACAATAGAGAATAAAATTACTTACTGAGAGTCAATAACTGCACTGGTATAACAGAAAAATAAATTTACTGACCAATAGCGCTACTTCTATATAACTACCTAATCAAGATTAATAAAATTAATTTCCGTTCCTTACTCAAAAAAACTACTCCAATGACTACCACTACATTTATCTTTTAATTCTTCATAATTGGCGATATTTTGAAGAAGCGGTATGTTGGACTGTTTTATGGTATTTGATTATCAGGTTTTCTGTGGAACGTCTAGAAAATCTTGAATGTGTTTAAGTGATTATCATAAATTTTTTGTCAGTTCTTCATAGTTTACTTGATAAACCGGATGCTCGACAAATAATTCATCATACTCCTTTTCCGAATTTTGAATTTTTTCAAATTCTTTTATACAATCCTCATAATTTATTTCAATTAACGGATCGTATTTTTGAGATTTGACATTTTTTGTATTCATCCAAGAACCACTTCTTGATGCTGAAATTAGGGAAATGTATGAGCCTAGGTAATTTTTACGTTTTAAGTGAATGACCTTTAAATCTTTTATAGATTTTAAGTAATTCAATTGTTGGTTGATTATGGAGTAACTTGAATCCTACTGCACTAACATATTTAGGATATTCTCTAAACACTACCTTATCTAAAAATTGGGTTGGTAAACTATTTTTCATGCTAATAATATCTTTTCCGACACAACCTGGATAACCCCAGTAAATTCTATTTTTCTGTTTAGGAAATACCTCTCCAAAACCTCTAATATGAGAATGAGATTATCATTTCATTTATCAGTTATCAGTTAACAGTACCTCTGCAATAAGGAGGCTTGAAATGAGGAATATTCTCTTTTCTCAAGGGAGACTGGATATGGTTAGGTAACCTATCCATCTCATCCTAGGTCATGCTCCGCAAACGACCGCTTTTTATACCCTTAACACGGGAGGCTTTAGACCACAATTTTTCGGTAAAAGATTCATAAAAAAATTAGAACCACTTCTCCCCCTCGATACAACTAAGAATTTTTGATATCGATCGTGACTCTTAATTAAACCTTTTTCTAGAACTGCATCAGAGACTGTTTGTAAAATAAGTCTTAACAGAGCAAATAATGACTAAAATCTAAAAGCGGTAGTACTTCAAGAGATTGAAATTTCCTAGATACCAGAGGTTTAAAGGTACATATATTCCCAGATTTTTAACTTACAAATAGTTGTCTTGATTTCTTCCTCCCTCCATACCTATTCCCTATTCCCTGTTCCCTGTTCCCTGTTCCCTATATCCTTTTTATATTTCCTTTACAAACAGTCTCTCAGTGGTTATAATATTTAATCTTCTGAATTTACGAAGTAATGTTTTAATTTCCATGGTAAAATCCTCTCTAGCAATAAACTGTAGTCTTTCATTAACTTTCACTTATGATTATAAAAACTTAGGTAGAATAAAGTTAACTTTCAAATTAACAAGTTGATAGTTTTGTAATTCCTTAAAACTTAGGGAACATTCAATTCTTTTCTAGTTTCCAGAATTTTGCTGGTTTATAAACTAACTGTATTTTGTATTTTTCTTCCTGCTCTAATTTTTTTAATAATGAACTAGAGGGATACAACAAAAATAAATTTTTAGATTCATCAGGCAAGTAGTTCGCGTCAGGATTACGATATAATCTTAACTGAACTTTAGAATCTAGCAAGTAACTTAGAGAAAGAGCGTAACCTAAACTACCTCTAAAATTAACTAAAATTGGTTCGATATCTCGATTAACTATATCAGCTATATAGGGATGATGAACACTTGTATATTTATTCCACCAAACCTCTGCTTGTGAAATTATGACAGAAGAAAAAATTCCTAGAGAGATGATTGAAACTGTAATAATTTGCCAAACTTTTCTTTGCTGTAAACTCTCTGATAAGTTACCAATTTTTACACCCAGTAAATAACTAACTGCTAGTTGAATTCCGATAAAATAGGGTACTAAATATCTACTTATACTAGAACGACGACCTCCAAAAAATAAATCGGCTAATACAATAGGTAGAAAACTTATACAAATTAATGTAAGAATAAATAGCCATGTCTTTTGAGGAGTTTTACGACATAGAAAATAAATTGAATAGACTACCAATACTAAAATGGGTATACTTAAATAAGTTAGAGGATTTTTCCAGCTAAATTCTATATCAAAAAATAGACGAACTAAATGTAAAATCCAAGCTTTGATTAAGAAAGAATATCCAACTGGTATAGCTGACCAATCTGTGGCTTTATTAATTTTATTTAATTGACCTACTACTACAATTAACCAGGGAAAAAAACCAAGCATAATTAGCAAACAAGATACAATAAAAGCTTTGACTTTATTAGTAACTCGTAAACATTCTACGATTCCAACGTAAATACCATGTGCAACTACCACTAAAATAGAGAACAAAAAAGTATATAAATTGAAGATCGTACTCGCAGTGTAGATTGCCCAGCTTTTTCTATCGTTAATTCTTAATGCTCTTAATAGTGCAGCACTTGATAATAAAATTGTTGCCGTCCATAAACTATATTGTCGTGCTTCTTGCGCATATAAAATATGGAAAGGTGAAATAGCAAATATAGCTATAGCCACCCATCCAAATATCGGTTTCTGAAATAATTCTCTACATAGCCAATAAACAGAAGGAAAAACTAAGAGGCTGAGGATAGCTGATAAACTTCGAGTTACTGTTACCGAACTACCAAACCATTGCACCCAAAATCGCTCCATTATGTAAAAAAGTGGTGGATGATGAGGGTTTCCTATTGCTAAATTTTTCACCGTTTCAGTGAAGCTAACTTCTGGATTAATACGTTGATACTTTTGTAATTCCTCAACATTAATTTTACGACCATCAAATAATTGATCGACGACTTCTACCCCTGTATATCCAGAAATCCTTAGTGATGTTAAAGTTTCATCCGTCCAGTAAACTTTTTTGTCTAAATTTACAAATCTCAAAAATATTCCCAGAACCAGGATCATAACAAAAGTAAATTGTAGCCAGTTAGCTTGTAAGCTACTCTTCCTTTCTAATTTAGTAGACATAATTCTTAACTAGGATACATTTTTGTTATGATTTTATTCTATATTGATTTTTGGCAGTACAGAGTTATAAATCTTCATATTAGGCTGACAAATTTCTTCTGTAATTTGTTATTTTTGTTGCGATCTTGACAGAGGATTTTTATTATAGGTTTACAAAATCAGCACAGGAATTTAATTCTACAACGATAGCAATTCCCATAGCTATGAAGTACAGTAACAACAATGGGTAAACCAGTTGCGAATATCTTTTTGGCTAACTTTTAACATAGCTGAGATAATGGCATCAATTAAATCTTTATAGTTTCTTGCTTTAACTTTTCTGTTTGGAGCTTTAACCTTTGACCAAAAGTTTTCACGTTTAAGAAAATTCAGGATCGGTAAGTTAAAGTTTTCAGCCAAATCAGTTTTTATTTTTGACTTTCTTGAGTGTACCTTATACCATTTATCAAAAATATTGCTATATTTGATTCGGTGGAGAAGCGTGGGAAGTCTGGGAGTGGGTGCAGAGGTTAAAAGTAGGAAAATAATTACTGACCGACTAATAATTGTCAAAAACAGACAAAAAATCTTGGTAACTATTTGACTATTGAAGTATAGCTAAAGTATTGCATTACTTTTAATAATTAGTATTTTTCGATCGAAAGGCTGTGTGCGGAAGTAATTCCGCACATTCATTAGTCTTATCAAGAAACCTCAGAATTTCACACTCAATGCCTAAGTTTTAAATCTTTGACTCCCATAAAGTCGATAGTTACTATCAACTCACTGGAATTGATACTTTCACTAATGGCTTACCATCCATATATTCTGGAATTGGTGCGCCCATTAACTCCAGAATTGTCGGAGGCAAATCCACAGCTCGGCCTTCTGGCAAAGTCGAACCCACTTCAATACCAGGACCTTTAACTGTTAAAAACCCCCGCGAACGGTGACTACCAGTCCGACGATAAGGAACAGGCCCAATTCTACCAAACTTAGAACTATCAATGACATCAGCAGGTTGGTCTTTCCAAACTACAACCAAATCTGCATCAGGTAACTTAGGGTCGCGATCGCTTGCTGACTGGCGAGTATGCACCACATTTTTCACCACCGACTCTCCGGTGCGGGGGTTCTTAAGTTCATAAAGTTGTTCTGTCAAATCTTGACACACTGCATTATATTCGGATGGCGCAACAATACCTCCTGGTTCGCGACCTTCTAGATTAATCCGAATATACCCTTCCGAAAAACTAGGCAAAGCAAAGGCTTTCATTTGTGGCCACAATTCTTGATACCACATTACAGGTTGCCACACTAAAGGTCCCCTCGGACGACTAAAACGAGAGAGTAAGGAATCTTCCTTACCTTGCAACTTCCTTACCACTCGGTCTAGCTGACTATTAAAATTATTCGATCCCCACCTTCTCAACAACGGTTTGATCGGATTAGGATGATACATTTCTCGCCAAATTTCTTCTTGCCAGTTCATCCGTTGGGGAGATGTTACTGGTGGGGGAACAACTGCTCCTGATTTTCCTTGAGGCAGTAAAAATTTTCCAGGAAAACTATACCGATAGAGGAACTCTGGCAATAACAACATACTGGGAACATCTGTTGTATTATTGTCACTACCATGAGCTGCAAATACTACCAAGTAAGCATCTTCTGGAGCTTCAGCTAAAATTTCACCAATGGCGCGGTCTACACTTTCAAAAGTTTCTAGCATAGGGTCGCCTATTTCCTGTTTCTGGGAATAGAGTGGATGATCCTCTTGACTCAAATACCAAAAATCATGTCCTGCTGAGTGAGTTTCCCCAAATATTGTTAGAAATAGATTCCATTTTTCCTGTTTCAACCAATCTCTGCAAATTGTAGAGCGACGTTTGATACCTATTTGCAGTGCTTCCTTAAGACGATTAATATAACCTTTGTCCCACCAATCTCCATGATCTTTATGAAGTGCAGGGTGTTCTCCATACTCCTTAATTATATCTTTGAAAAGCGATACAGGGCGGGAATGAGAGGGAGTTTGGGGAGAATGAGCGCCCCAAGCTAATACTTGTAAACCGTTAACTTTCTCAGATAAAACAGATTGGGGCATATCGAAAACGGCTACTCGGTAGTCATCTCCCAAACCATAGAATGGCTGATATTCCTCAAAGTCGTAGGCTTGAACATATTCGGCATTGTATGTACCTTCATAATATTTTAAAGGTGCCCAATATCCTGTTTTTTCTGGCAAGCAACCTGTCAAAAATGTCGTCCATGGTGTCTCAGCTTTGTAATATTCAAGATGAGTTAGTCTGCCATAAGCTCCTTGCTCTCGGAGAGTTTTGAGATTTTGTAGATATCCTTGAGATATCCATTTGTCTATTAAAACTGGGTCAGCAGCATCTAATCCTAGGGCAATTACTGGGTTTTTCATAGTTTTTATTTGTTAAGTACAGTAAGTAAGTTGAGCGATATATATAATTAATTAAGTTCATTAGCAAAACTAAACTTTTTAGCTAATACTTGGCAATATTTATTGAGGTTATATAGCATTTCTCACCCTTTGTGAGGTACAGTGCTGGAGATACACCCCCAACCCCCCTTCTCAAGCTATGCTTTATAAACATCTTTGTTAACATAAAACTTGACAAAGGCAGTCAGTTATGATTAAGTCTTGAATCAGCTTTTTTCTCAGAAATAGTGTATTGAATTAGACATTTTTTTGATAAATCCACCCTAAGATTCTGACTCCCCCCTCTTCCCCCTCTCCCCACCCTCCTACAAGGGTTTCAGGAGTTCCTTATCAGGGATAGCCTTAGATAGGGGGATAATGGGGGATCGTTAATGTACCTCACCAGACTGAAAACCGCTATATTTATTCACATCTTGGTTATTCATCTAAATAATATTTTCAATCAATTGATGTGTGGGAATAGTATCATCATATTGCTTGGTATTTACTTATTGTTTTGGTTTGATTTTGAACTTAGAAATTATTATTCTGCTCAATCTACCAATATTTAGTTCTATCTTTAAATTATTATAGGAGAAAAATATATTTTGTGGTATATTTTCAAGTAAAGTATTTGTAAAAGTATACAATACTTAGTTGCCTATTTTTACCTTGGAGTTTTGTAAGCATTTAGCTATTAGGATTCAGCATTTGAAAAAATTCAGCAACTACTAAAGTTAGCAAATGACCTTTTTCTTAATAACTTTTAATTTTCCTGGGGAACTAATTCCTTCTTCCAAGACAATAAGTTAATAATTGATGGCTAATAGCTGTTAACTCAGTTCCTCCGCAGGAGGCTAGCTGACCGCTGAATGCTTACCGAAAAATTAAGGCTTAAAGTCTTTCTTTTCAGGAATAAAAAAAGTTCCTATCAACCAATTCTCTTCTTTTTAATAAGAGGGAATAATTAATTAGGGCTTGCTGATTAAATCTAAAAGCATTGGCAGATAAAGGTTTTAGACTTTTTAGGTCTTGAAAAAGTACAAGGTTTTCGCATTTTGGGATCTCAAAAAGTTAGGATTTTGGGTTGACGCTCTTGCTGAAAAATCAAGGGATGATTTTTCTGCCTCCCTCCTCTAAATTCCACATTCCTCCTGACTCCTGACTCCTGACTCCTGACTCCTACCCTCACCCATAAGACTTTTTCAGCAAACCCTAATTATTAATTATTAATTATTTTTTACTTGGAAGTGTATGATGAAACCAAACTTGAAAAAAGTAACCCCAACATCGCGATCGCCAAGCTTGTGCAGATATATTGACTTTACTTTCTGAAGACCATAAATCTAAAATTCGTTTCAGATTTATTACTTTGCCAAAACTATCCCACCATTGTCGTTTTAGAGATTTTCCTACTATTTTATCGACGACTCCTTCCGAACGACCTTGCCAATAACTTCTACGGATTAACCAATTAGGATCGGTTCTTTGTTTAGGAATCCAATGTTGTACAGAAGCTTGTGAATTGTAATAAAATCTTCCCCCTTGTTTTGTCAGAGTTTTATTCAGTAAATATTCTTCACAAGAGAGTAAACTTCCACCTTTACGCCCCAAACTTTCATCAAATCCTCCTGCTTTTAAAATAGCTTCCCGTTGATAACTCATATTAGCTCCAAAAGGAAATTTAGGAAACTTCAACCAGTGAGATTCTTTGCCATAATCAATAATACTAAATAAAAAATCCATTTCTGGCTGCATCCACTCTGGTTCTCCCATTTCCCATAAGGGATAAATAGGTCCGCCAATTCCTATTGGCATTGGTTTTACTGTCTCGAATGTTTGTAAAATTTCTCCTAGCCAAATTTCACAGGGAATAGCATCATCATCTAAGTAAGAAATATATTTTCCCCGAGCACGATCAAGAGCTGTATTTCGCGCTCTTGATAAACCTTGAACTGGCTCATATATATAATATAGGTTGGATAATTTTTCCTGATATCTGATACATACTTCTTTAGTGTTATCTGTAGAAGCATTATCAACTAATATAATCTCAAATTTTTCAGTAGGTAAGGATTGAGTAATCAAACCATCTAAGGCTGATACTAAGCGATCTGCTCTATTGTAAGTACAGACTGCTACAGATATTTGAGGATTAGAGAGGTTTTCTGATTCATTTTTAGGAATAGTTTTAGTTTCGTTATCCATAATTTTTTGCTCATATTTCTGTTTGAAAAAATCAATCCACTTTTGCCAGATTTTAGTAAGCATTCAGCTATTAGCGGTCAGCTCATCCTGCGGAATGCTACGCAAACAGCTTTTTAATTAACAATTAATAATTATTAATTAAATAATTCAGCTTTATTAGCCTCCCCTTTCAAGGGAAAAAAGTGGTCGTTTGAGGAGCATTCCGTAGGATTGGATTATGGGCTACCTAACCATATCCAATCGACCAAGAGAAAAGAAATAATATTCCTTACATTCAATTCCCTCACGGTTTTCACCAGAAGTAATTATCCATTATCCATTAATGAAAGATTTTCTTCAATTACGATTTTGTACATTTCAGCTATATCCTTCCATGTCATTACAATTTCCTTGTTTTTCAATGTAGAATTATTTAAGTCACGAATCAAGTTATTTTCTTTTTCTAAAATCTCCCTTATATCGGGTAATTTTTGAAAAAACTCTTGATAACTTTCTCGATTATTTTCTACCAAAAAACCATACCCACCACCATCTAATAAATGTTCCATTCTCTCACAAGGAATAGAAATAACTAGACGACCACAAGCTAAATATTCACAGACTTTTAAACTCGCACTGGTAAAATTGCCTCCAGGAAATAAACTCCGATTATAGGGTGCTACACAAATATTAGCAGATCCCATATATAGGGATGCTTCTTGTTGGCTAAGTCTGCCATGAAATTTCACTGCTGCTCCATATTTCTCAGCAAGTTTTTCTAGCTCTTTTTGTTTCTTTCCATCACCAATTATGTGCATGAAAACATTTGGTGGTTTAACATTACCTAATGCTTCAATAATTGGACCTGGTTCTTGAATAAAACGATTTAAAGAACCCACATAAGTTAAGATTAAATCTTCCTGACTAATACCTAATTTTTCTCTGCAAGACTGGCGATCGCGTGGAAAGAAAATCTCTGGATTTATACCATTAGGAATCGGATATATTTTTTTACTAGAGTTAGCCAAACTATTCTCTATCAAAAAAGATTTCATTTGTTCAGTTTCGACAATAATCCCATTTGATTTCTGAATCCATTTCTCCCTTAAATGCGGCAATAATTGCTTAAATATCATAGTTGAAGCTTGTTTGACAGGATTTTTTTTCCAATCAAACTTAGCCTTTCCAGTTGTATAAAATTCTGCTTCTACTATAAATATTCCTGGCACATTATAACGTTGAAATGCTGTAGATAAGCAACCCACTAATGACCACTGCTTTTCTATTACTAAATCAAATTGTTTTCTATTTTTATGAACAAATTTATTTAATATATTCATGTATTTTAATGCACCAAATAATCCTGTAGCACTAAAATTAGCATCAGTCTGTTGTTTTTCTTTTTCAGTAATTTTATTTACATCCAGGATAGTTAAAAATCTATAACCTAAAACAGGTTTTTCAACAGTTTTTCTAAATACGACAGTAACTTCAAAATCTTTCTCTAAGTAGGTAAGTAATGGCTCCGTATTAAGTACATAAGCAGTAGATTTATAGTAATTAATTCCTGGTAGAGCTATACAAATTCGAGGCTTTTTCTGATTAGAACTCATAACATATCTCCTTAACAATATTTCTATACTGTAGTAGTAGTATGAGTATCAGTTTTTAGCATACTATTTTTCATTTCTACTGCATTTTTATCAGTTTTATCTCGTTTAGAAATAACCTTGGCAGGTACACCAACTGCTACAGAATAAGGAGGAATATCTTTGGTCACCACTGCTCCTGCTCCAATCACACTACCTTTACCAATTTTTACTCCATCTACTACCCTAACACCACTACCCAACCAACAATCTTCTTCAATCACAATACCCTTAAAACTACTTTTTTGTTCCCTAATATTAACTAGGGGATCTGCAAAGGTATGATTGTTAGCATAAATACCTGAATGTGATGCAATCAAACAATTTTTACCTATCTTAATACTACCACCAGAAAGACAGGCATAAGGACCAATATAACTGTAGTCTCCAATCTCAATTTCTTGATAATTAGCTTTAATATCTACTCCCTTATCAAGAGTAACTTTATCCCCAATATTAATACTACTATTTTTAATCAGGCATCTCATCCTAACTCCTCGGTGTAAACTAATCAACTTTCCAATTTTGATACGTTCAGTGCCTACAAATTCCACATCAGTTCGGATGCAAGCTGAAGCACCTAATTCTGCAAAAAAAATCCGATATATCAGTCTGCGTAACACTCTGCCGATTAAAAATGGTATCCCTTCTAGCAAGGGAACAACTATAGCTTCTAAATAACTAATTAACTTTGAAACTACAGCTTTTTGCAAATTCTTTTTTTCAAATTTATGTTTTTCAGGAGACATACTAATTCAGATTTAATCAATATTAATAGATGGGGTTATAGTAGGAAAAAATTATTATGAATCAGTCTAAACTTAGCTATTTTCCAACCAATGGGAAAGGTCGCAATTAATCAAACTCTGTAGCTTCAAAATATCTTCTTTGTAAATTGAAATTAAATAGTTTCTAGCTTCTACAGGAAAATCTACTTTGACCTTCTCAAGATTTTTATTTCTGATACTTTTTGCCCCATTAATAATTTTTTCTGGCAGTAATTTTTTCATTAATTTTTTAAATTTACTTTGATTGGTCAGAAGATTATGTAACACTCTATTTTTAGGCATTAAAGATTCATTATGTCTAACCGAAGTATTTACTAAAAAACTATCATCTACTTCCAAAAATTGGAAAATATTCTGCATCACTTTACTTGAATTGTCAGCTAAATCTTTGTAAAGATAGATTCTAATCTGGCTAGGCTTAAATAGTTGAAAATAAGGTTCTAACTGGGAATAATAAAAGCCAAGACGAACATAATGTCTACTTCCATACCAGATATTTTTTACCTCGATTTCTTCTTCCTTAATTGCATCAAAAAAATTAGAGAGTGTTTCTTTTCCTCTAGCTCTAGAATAGACGAAGTGGGAAAAAGCCCTATCAACTGGATTTCTGAGGATTGCAATTATTTTTATATCACTCCTATATTCATATATACGTTGAGGAGTTCTAGAATTATAAAGATAAAGAGGCGATGCTTCACCTATTGCCTTTTCATCTTTAACCTTTTCAAATTGTGAATGATAAGCTTGAATATCATCAATAGAAAGTTTTCTTAAAAACTCATAACGTTCCTTTCCGCCTTGATCTGCTTCTCCATCACTATGACAATATTCTCCTACAAAACCAAAAAAATTAGGCTCTCTTTTCGGACAAATAAAAATCTCAGGATGTTGCTTTAAATAGTTAGTTAATGAAGTAGTTCCTGCTTTTGCTGCCCCAATCAACAAAAAATTAGGTTTGTGTAGCATTAATGCACTCTATTAGGTATTAGTTGACAACTATTACAATAGTTTATCAAATTATATACAAGACCGAAAAGCCGATCCAAAATCGACTAATACCATAAAACCAGGAAGCAGAACTTTCTTGAGTAACTTACTCTCAAAGAAAGTCTGCCTCTATTATTGCTACTTGGTTAAACTGGGAACTAACGTTTCCACCAAAGGTTTACCATCCATATATTCTGGAATTGGCACACCCATCAAATTTAAAATAGTTGCAGGCAAATCCACTCCATGACCCTCTGGCAAACTAGAACCAGCCTCAATACCAGGCCCAACAACAGTCAAAAATCCCCTTCCCCGATGACTGCCAGTTCGACGATAAGGCACTGGGCCAATTCTGCCAAATTTCGGATGATCTACCACATCCGCTGGTTCTTCTGCCCAAATAACAACTAAATCCGCATCAGGTAACTTGGGATTGCGATCGCCCACATCCTCCCGAGTCCGCACCACTTTCTTCACAACAAACTCTCCAGTCCGCGGATTCTTCAATTGATGCAATTCCTGAGTCAACTCCTCACACAAAGCATCATATTCATCTGCCGAAACAATTCCAGAAGGTTCTCTTCCTTCCAAATTAATCCGAATATACCCCTCAGAAAAACTAGGAATAGCAAAAGCCTTCATTTTCGGCCAAAATGGACTGTACCACATTGTCGGTTGCCAGAATATAGGATGTCCCTGCTTTCGTAATTCTTCTGGAGAAATTAAATCTTCTTTTGGCGCTCCAAAAATTCGGTCTAAATATTGATGAAACTTAGTAGGAAGTTGACTGCGGAGAAATGCTTTTACAGGATTGGGGTCATACTTACGCTGCCAAATTTCCCCCGTCCAAGTTTTGCGCTTAGGAAAAAGTACCATTGGTGGCACAGGAGTCCCAACTTTTCCAGGAGCCATCATTACCTTACCTGGGAAATTAAAACGGTAGAGAAACTCCGGCAACAGACACATACTAGAGACATCAGTAGTATTATTGCCACTACCATGAGCTGCAAACACAACTAAATGAGTATCATCTGGAACATCTGCCAAAATTTTCCCAATCGCTCCATCTACTTCTTCAAAAATTTCCAACATTGGGTCACTAGCAGCAATATCTCCCCGCTTGTAGGAATATAATGGATGGTCTGGTTGACTCAAATACCAAAAATCGTGACCTGCTGAATGAGTCTCGCCGAAAATGGTTAAAAACAAATCCCATCTTTCCTGCTGCAACCAATCTCGACATATAGATACTCGTTTTTCAATCCCAGCTTTTAAGGTTTTCCGTAAACGAGTCAGATAAGTTTCATCCCACCAATCTCCATGGTCTCGATGTAGAGCTGGATGTTTGCCATAGCTGTTATTAACGTTACTGAGTAGAGATTTAGGCAAAGAATGACTGGGAGTTTGAGGAGAATGAGCACCCCAAGCTAAAATTTGTGGACCGTTAGCTGTTTCTGATAGTGCAGACTGAGGCATATCAAATACAGCTACTCGATAGTCATTTCCCAAAGCGTAAAAGGGTGAATATTCTGCAAAGTCATAAGCTTGAACATCTTCAGCATTGTAGGTACCTTCATAAAATTTAAAAGGTGCCCAATATCCTGTTTTTTCTGGCAAGCAACCTGTTAAAAATGTTGTCCAGGGGGTTTCAGCTTTGTAGTAATTCATGTTAGTTAAACGCCCATAAGCTCCCTGTTGTTTAAGGCGTTGCAGATTTTTTAGATATCCCTGAGACATCCATTTTTCTATTAATACTGGGTCGCCAGCATCTAACCCAATTGCAATTACTTTGTTTTTCATAATATATATTTACTTACCTATTTAAAAACTGTAATTTTTTTTTGAACTTTAATGATACAATTTGTTCGCTTGTTGTGATTAACCATGGTATGGTTTAATTCACTACAATATCTTGGTAGTTCCAAATCCGTTCTTTTTGCTCTATAGATAGATTTGGTAATAATATTGGTAATCCCTCTCGCCAGCTAGAATGTTTACACATAGCAGGTTTTTTAGGGTTGTGAGAAACATATACATAAAAAAGAGTGTATCGGTCTTTTAAAGGTATTTTTCCATGATGAAAAATTTTGGCATTATCAGCAATGATAATTGTTCCCGCAGAACCTTGACATGACTTCCATTTTGAAGATGGAACAATTTTTTCCATTTCTTCATCCACAATCTTATAATTAATATCTTTAAATGAACGGTATGATGGCGTTAAAGACTTAGGAATATATTCAAAAGGACCTCCATTTTCATCGACATCATTCAAGTAAATACAAATTTTTACAACCTTACGGTCTTCTCCATCTAGATGCCAAAACCTTGTACCAGTTTGTTTTTCATTGGCAATATCTCTACGAAAATTGATACCTATACAACGAACAGGAACGCTATAATAATTCTCAAGTATGTTAAATATTCTCTCTTCTAAACCCCACATGAATATTTCTGGGTAATCTCTAGCGATAATAGTAGAGCTACCATAAATACAATGACTTCCCGCAGCTCTAATATTTTTATTGTTAGTTGCTTCAGAAGAAATTGTTTGGAGACTAGGTAATAATTTTCTGGCTCCTTCCATGAGTTTTGAATTTAAAGAAGTATCAAATTCTTTTAGAGAGGTAATAAATATACCTTCTTGCTTTAATTGACGAACAATTTCTTGATCGTAACTAGATAAATAAGGAAGGTTTCTAGCATATTTAAAAGTTTCAGCTTGATAGTTGAAATCAGAACTTATGTCAGTAAACTTTTTCTTTATTTTTAGTAGCATATTGTTAATTTATTCTCAAAATTTCCAATTAAATTTTATTAAACTAGGTCGTTAAATACTAATTAGGAGTTATTTTACCTTTTTAGTTAAGATATTTATTGTAAAAACATCTTATTTGCTCTCATTTTTAAGTAAAAAAAAGGACTCAGGAAACTACTTATGAAAAATTCCAATTCACAGGCAGCTATCAAATCAGTTTTCACTTGTCCACGGTACTCAATCAAATGTTTGATAACTCGGCGGAGACTACCTAATAATATTTTAGACATGACAATAGGTTGATACCAAGTTTTTATATTCCTCATTCGCAGTTGACAAATACATAAACCACAACCTCTAACTAAAGGAATTAAGTAATCTTTTTCTAACCTTCGTTTTGGTATTTGATGATAGGCTTCCATGGTAGGGTTATACCAAATTTCCCAACCAGCTTTGTGTATATATAGTAATGTCTCAAAATCTTCTCCCGCTAATGTAGAACCGTTAACTCTACCTATTAACGCCAAGCGACTAGGAACATTTTCACACCAAGCCTGTTTCCGAACAACTAAAGCAGCTCCTGGTGGCATAATTAATTTTTCTGGGTTATACAAATGAGGCTTTGAACCCCTTTCTCTAATTGCCAGAAATACCTTAATTCTCTCAAAATTTTTAGGAGGTTCTACTTCAAAATTACCATGAATTTGACCACCATAAGCTCCCGCTTTGGGATGTTCTTGAGCAAATTTATATGCCATAGATACCCAGTCAGGGGCTGCAAAAACATCATCATCTATGAAACCGATTAATTCTCCTTTTGCTTCTTCGATAGCCTTCTGTCTAGCAAAAGCTAATCCTTGTTCAGCTTCAAAACAATATCTTAAATCATAAGCTTCCGACCAATTTTTTTGGTAATCTTGAACTACTGCTGCTGTATTATCTTTACTGTTATTATCAACAACAATAATTTCCCAATAAAAATGTTCAGTATTAATTTGCTCTCGCAATTTATCCAGAACTTTTGGCAAACGTTTTTCCCCATTATAAGTAGGGATAGCCACCGTAAACTGCACCTGTTTCATAGAGACTTTTGATATAAAAAGTTATTAAAGTTATTGTCGATTGTAACTTGTCTTGTATTTATAGCAATTGAAGTGAAGTATAGATTAGGATGTGAGGCCAAAACCATAACTTTAGATAGCCAAAATTTTGATCGTGTTCACTTCTAATTCCTTCTATCCTAACCTTTGCTTCACCGACCATAACCGCCGATTTATCTCAGAAAAATTAGGTCATTGCTGGTTGTAGATTCCAAGAATTAACTGTATTTAAGTTGGAATTCTCCATGTTTATTTTCTTTCGAGCAAATAAAGGTTGGGGATAATCTATGGCATATCCTTGAGCATAATCCACTCCTATGAGTTTAATATTTTCCATTATCTTGCTGTTTTCAACAGTTTCTGCAATAGTCTTAATACCTAATGTATAACCTAGATTATGGATTTGTTCTATTTCTCTAATATTTTTCTGATTATTACTAAGTCCCTTGACTAATTTACCATCAATTTTCAGATAATCTATAGGTAATTGTTTGAGATAATCAGGCATTAATTTGGCACGACCAACATGGTCTAAGGTAAACTGACAACCAATTTCTTTGAAAACACTAATTAGCTTTGCCACTTGCTTCATGTTAGCAATAGCAATACTTTCACTGATTCCTAAACTAATTGTTTCTGGGGAAATTTCATAGAGATCAAACTGCTGAGACAAGAAATATATGAATGTTTCATCATTGATACTAGCTGCACTGAGATTAATTTCATATACACAATTACTATTGCTTTTAGCAGTCTGAGAAAGTCGAGTAAATAATTGGCGAATGACCCATCTGTCAATAGTTCGCATCAAATTGTAACGTTCAGCAGTTGGTATAAACTTTCCAGGTAATATAATTTGCCCTTTTTTATTCTTCATTCGCAGCAAAATTTCTGAATGTTTAGTGTTTAAATTTTGCTTGCTAATGGGAAATATACTTTGAGTATAAAGGCAAAAGTTTTGTTCTTCAAAAGTTGTGGCAATAGTCTCTAACCAATCTTCACTTTTAGCAAGTGGTAGGTAACTTCTTGCTTTAGCTTGAGACTCTAGTTGTTTAGCCCATAGGAAGAACGGGCTTTTGATCGTATTCCACAAAAATTCTGTCTGGCAGGCTGTAACAGTATCTGTTTGAATTGACTTACCCTTTTTCATCAGGTGAAGTACCAATCGCCGAATGTCGTTAGCCATGTATGCTGGCAAAGCCAAAGGTTTTTGCCAACTTTTAAGAGTCATCATTCTCAAATGATTTCGGCTCAAAGCTGAACAGCGAAGTAGGCTTAGTAAGTAATCTCTTTTCAGTCGGGAATTAGGAATCCTATGATAAACCACCATTGCTGGGTTATACCAAATTTGCCAGCCTGCTTGTTGAATATGTATTAAAACCTCTAAATCTTCACAGGCTAATCCTGCCTTTTTGCCAGTATGGTTCAAGAACAATGTTTTTGGCACATTTTCTTCCCACGCTTGTTTACGAACTACTACTCCAGCACCAGGAGGTAACATTTTCTTTTTAGGCTCATATAAATGTGGCTTACTACCTCGTTCTATAATTGCTAAAAAACAAGCTATCTCTTTAAATCTTTTTGGAAGTTCTGATTCTGAATTTTGCTCAAAAAAGTATCCATGAATCTGACTGCCAAAAGCACCAACTTGAGGATTATTTTTCCCAAAAGTATAAGCTTGGGCTACCCATTCAGGATCGGGTAAATTATCATCATCTAGAAAACCAATAAATTCTCCTCTGGCTTTTTCGACTGCTCTTTGTCTGGCAAATGCAGCTCCTTGCTTTGGAGCAAAAGCATATCTCAATGGAATGAATTTAGGCCACTTAGCTTGATAAGCTGCTACTACTTGAGCAGTGGTATCTGTGCTGTTATTATCAACTACGATTACTTCCCATGAGAAGTTCTCGGTATTTATTTGTAATTTTAATCTGTCTAATACTTCTGGTAGACGGTCTTCCCCATTATAAGTAGGGATAGCAACTGTGAAATCAACCCCTTTCATATTTAATTTTGCACCTCAACTACAGTTTTTTTGATCTTCCTACCTAGTATTTGTACTTACAAAATAACTAAGTAATTTGTGAATTATTTATCTTTCGCCTAAGTTATTGGCGTTTATAGCAATTTTTTCAAAAAATTAAGACTAACTAACTCTAAAACTCATAAAACAAGCCACAATACAGCAAGCGAAGCAAAGTTAAAGACAGAATCAATCAGGAGTAAACAGAAGAAAAACGTGAGTAATCTATAGTGATGATTATTCAACAATGTTCTAATCTATACTTCAGTTACGATAACTAGTCCATAACTGTATGAGTGTTTGTCAGATTTTTTATTTGTCTTATATCCGATAATATACTCCCCTATTTCCTGTTTTTTATGAAGAATCGGTAAAGATTTCCCAGAAATTTATGAATTTTCTATGAAGAGACTTAATATTTAATTTTTGTTACATACCTGAGTGTCTTTGTTCTTCAGGTTAGTCATTTTATTAAAAATTGTTAGCCACAAAGCTTGACTTTTTTTTTTTTTTAAGGTAGAGCCTATTAATAGGATTAATATTTTCTTTAGAATTACAACAACATTTGGTCATATTTGCAATAAAAGTAAATAAAATAACATCAAGCCAAGATTACGGAGAGACGAATATAGTGCTATGTGCAAGTTAGAAGTCGGATAGGGGAACCGTCGGATTGGTGAGATACAGAAGTAATTCCGGATTAAGTTAGCATTTATAGAACCCCTAAGCGTATCTTTGTCAGCGACCCACGTTTTTTACTAGGAGTCAGGAGTCACGAGTCAGAAGATGGAGGGAAGGTATAAGGGAAAAAGGTTGAAAATACTCCCCACCTAACCATCTCTTTTTAAATAGATCTCAAATGGGTTCTATAAATTTCCGCGCCCTATTTGCCTAGTGCTTCATAGATAGACTTTTACCTAAGATTTGTGTCTAAAGTCTTATTCTTAAAGTAGAGAATATCATTTCACTCATCAGTTATCAGTTATCAGTGATTTAAGAAAAAAGGTAAGTCTGATTCATTCACAATTGATAATTCTGGAAAACCAGTGGAATTAAACGATGAGAATTCTAAAGTTAACGTGAAATGATATCAGGGAACGAAGTAACCCCTTTTCGACTCTCTTTAAGAGTAGGGAAAGCTTAACCAATGTCGAACAGGGTGGAGGATTCCCCAAAAAGCCAGCCTGGAGTAATGCTCGAATGGACGCAGACGTGGGGAGGTAATTAAGGTAGGCGGTAATATCAGTAACCAAAAAGCCGAGACGCGGTATTAAAACCAAACCGAGAGCAGGAGACTCTTTAGATGAAATAAACCTCCCGGCAATCATGCCAAAGATGATAATATTAGCGTGGCCTCAACCCTAGAACCCTGGAAATCAAGGTGGGAAGTAAGGGAAAATGTGAACCTAACCTCGAAGTAACCTTAGTTATTAGGAGCCTCTGGGAGCTGGAAACTCTCAAGTCCGGTTTTGAAACAGAGGTGAAGGGTAGTGATACCCTCATCGACTGTAACTTTCCATCATCAAAAACTTGTTCTAACTGTGGTCATGTTCAAGATATGCCATTGTATTTGAGAACTTATGATTGCCCAGAGTGTTGGTTGTCAATAGATAGAGATTTGAACGCCAGTATAAATTTGAGAGATGCGGTCGGTGAGAGCTACGCTCCGCCTTCGGCGAACGACCGTGAATGCCTGTGGATGAGAAACCGCCGACGGCCTCGGTAGAAGCAAGAAGTAAACATGAAAATGTGACGTTTTATATCGGTTTTATAGAGCAGTGCTGACTGTAGCTACACTCCTATCTATAGCATCACCTGCAAGGTCAAATCGACTTAACGACCTTTACTACAGTTGCTACGAAGACGGAAATAGTAACAGTTGTGGGAAGTTAGGCATCCTCTGCGGACAGGGAAATTCGCGAGCTTGTAACTTAGTTAATACTGCTAGTAGGGCAGGTATTACTCAGATTAATTATTACTGCCGACAGCGAAATAATAACCGAGCCTGTAATTTTTTGGGACAGGTTAATCAAATGGGTGGTCCTGGAAAATTAGGTCGTTTGTGTAGTCAGGGCGATCACTGAGCTTGCAATACTCTTGGTATTATCGTTTGCTATGCGGCAGAAAATTCAAGAGGTGACCAAGCTCCAAGGTGTGGCCTGCTCGATTAGCAGCGATCGCTGCCTCTTAAGTAGATATCTTCAGAGATATAAATTTTTGCTTTTTTGGCCTGTATTACCTTTAGCAGTTCCCGGCCTAAAATTCTCAAAGGGATGATTTCCAGGCACCGGACTTTCGATTTGTCTGTTGCGCCTGGTTCCTTTATCATGCAATGACAAAAATGTCAAGCAATAGCTTCCAAAAATTAAGGAAAAGGATCCTCATCAACTGCTGAAGCCTGAGTTCTATCTAAAATAGATCGGGTTTATGGATTTCAGTGATTTATTCATAAACAGCCATTGGCAAAGTCGGAATTTTTGAAAAAAATTTCTGAGTTCCCTAAGAACTTTAATGGTAAAATAAAGTTGCTATCCTAAAACATCGTAATATCTTAAAGCTAAACTAAAAGCCAAACTATTAGCTAATAGGTTGAATAATTGAGCATTAAGTTAACAAACTAATAAGATTATTAGAAATATATATTTCGTAGATTTAGTAGGAAAAGCTTCCCCAGCTATCATCCATCTATAACTTGGGAAAATTACCTCTAGTTAGGAATATTTGATAGTGAGGTTCAAAACCTCCAATATAACTTTGAGGTTTAGTTGAGGAGAATAGGACAAAGTTATGCGAATATTACAAATAGTACCATCTATTTCTCTTGTTTATGGCGGTCCGAGTCAAATGGTCATCGGACTTTCTACTGCTCTTGCTGCTCAAAATATAGATGTTACTATTCTCACTACAGATTCTAATGGGGATGCTGGTCAGCCACCTTTAGATGTTCCTCTTGATAGACCTGTTACACAAAATGGTTATCAAATTCGTTATTTTCGTTGTTCTCCGTTCCGTCGTTATAAGTTTTCTCTACAATTATTACAATGGTTAAATCAACACGCTGCTGAATTTGATTTGGCTCATATTCATGCTCTTTTTTCACCAGTCACTACTATGGCTGCGACTGTTGCTAGAGCTAATAATTTACCCTATATTTTAAGACCTTTAGGAACTTTAGACCCCGCTGATTTACGCAAGAAAAAACAACTCAAAAAAGTTTATGTTTCTCTGTTAGAAAAGCGGAATATTGCTCATGCTGCTGGGCTTCATTTTACCACTACACAAGAGGCGAAAATTTCCGAAAGATTTGGTTTATCTACAAAAGATTTAGTAATTCCTTTAGGTGTTAATCCTCCAGAGAATATTCAGGATGAAAATTTGGCTAATTATCTCCAATCTCATGGGATAGAAGTTAAACATCCCATGATTTTGTTTATGTCTCGCATTGAACCAAAAAAAGGGCTAGATTTATTATTACCTGCTTTAGAAAAGTTATTGGCAGAAGGGATAGATTTTCAATTTATCTTAGCAGGTGCAAATCCTCAAGATCCTGGTTATGAGGAAAAAATTAGGTCAAAAATACAGAATTCACCTCTTGTTAAATTTACAAAAATAACGGGGTTTGTAACAGGGGAAATAAAGACAAGTTTATTACAAATTGCTGACTTATTTGTATTGCCTTCTTATTATGAAAATTTTGGCATTGCAGTAGCAGAAGCAATGGTAGCAGGTACGCCAGTAGTTATCTCAGACCAGGTTCATATTTGTCAAGATGTGGCAAGTGCAGAAGCAGGTTGGGTGGGTGGTTGTCAAATAGAAGATATGGTTACTTTAATTAAGTCAGCTTTGCAGAATGAAGCAGAAAGGAAACGCCGGGGTTTAAATGCTAAAGAGTTAGCTAAAAATAGTTATAGTTGGCAGGCGATCGCCACACAAACTATTCAAGCTTACGAAAAAATTATTGCCTCTAAATAGGTTAATCAATAATATATTACTCCTAAGTTATCTGGTATATCTATATGTTGATAATTTTCTGATAAAACTACATTTTATCTACTTTTCAGGATTTTGATTAATTCTATACTTTTTAGATTTCTTTTTAGTAACTTGATGGATTTCTGATTTAGCTTGAAAAATTGCTGAAGCTGTTTCTGTAGAGATTTCCAAGACCTGATACAAACGAGTTAAAAACGTTTGTTCTTTACCAGATAAAACTCCATCTACTAAAATTATGTCAGTAGCTAGCATAAAAGCTGTTTCTTTATACTCCGGATGTAGTGAATCATTCGCTGTAGCTACTAAATTATTAATTCCTTTTTCGCTTAGTGTATTTAACAACCTATTGAGCATATTTGTAATCTGTTTTTCTGAATAGCCTTTAAACATGTCCATTTGAGACAAAAGCACTATAACTCGTTCTGTTTCTTGTTCTAAAAGATAACCATCTGAAGCAATAGCAGATACTGCAATAGCAGCTATTGCTTCAGTTTGCGAGAATGCAACTCGATGTGCATTGTAAGCTTCAAATACCTTATTTAATAAACTCATTTTAGGCATTGTCTCCTAATTTACTGTTTGTTGATTTTTGTACTATTTTATCTTGAATAACAGCTTTATACAGCTTATCGTTTCTATCACAGGATTATTTTTTTGTCAACACTACCTTTTGTCCATGGTAGATTTATAGAAAATTTATAAAATTAATATTAAGAATATGGAATTTGTACTGAAATTGTGCATAAAAAAAACTAGATATTTTATGGAGGGTTGAGCAAAATACTTGTAGTCAAGGTATTTCTGTGGTCATATCACTTAATTTTCATGTCTATATTTTGAGGTTATCTTACTAATTAGATACTAATTAGATAGTAGAGTTAAAAACCTCATAAATTTTGTTTTCTGAAATTGCCAATGTAACTGAGAAACACTAATAAAATTTTGAATAAGAAACTGTTTGTCAAGTAATACTAAATCTGATTACTATAGACCACATATCTTAGTTGACAAAAGCTTGATATATTATAGATTGTAGTTAAATTATTTGTGGTAAGCCCTAAACTGGATTTAGTATAAATATTAAAGCTTGAATACAGCTTGGAGTTGCATGACTAACTAATAGCAAAGGTAGGGGTTTAGTTACTAAATTATTAACAGAGGACTAGTTATACTTTAGTTTTGTTTGATGGTTGGTAAGCATTCAGCCACCTCGCTGGTCAGCTCTCAGGATGACGGCAATAATTGCTAAGATTAGTAATTAAGCTATCATAATTACTTTTAATTTTGCCTCAATACTATCAATAATAATTCCACTTCTGTCTCACAATAAGTTAATCATGCTATGGCTAATAGCGGATGGCTAAATGCTTACTATGGTTGCCAATAGTAATGCGTTCTTGTTTTCCCCTATTTCCTGTTCCCAGTGAAGTTTTCCCTGTCTACTTTTTGAGATTTACTTATACTTTATAATTATGATGAAAATATTATTATATGCAGCTTAATTTGAATTTGGTATTAATTTAATCATAGTAATTTTCGACATAATATAGTAGTCTTATTGTAGTTATGCAAAAAATATTCTGAAACAAAAAGACAGGGATAAGGAAATACCAATTACTCAAAATAATGCGGTACTTATTCAAGACTTTCATTCTTAATTTAAGGTTTTCCCAAGCTAGTAAGGTACAGCTGATAAATTACTAGCTTTAGTTAAAAAAAATTAACCTACTTCAGCTTTTATAGCTACTTGAAAAAACCTATTTGTGGTTGAGCAAATGATTGTTTAATTGATTAATAAAATCATTAATTATATGTAAATACTCATCACCAACAATAGCCGTAACATTATTATGACCTGCACCAGGAACTATATATAAATCTTTAATTTCAGCAGGAGTAACTCCAAATAATTGTTCACTCATATAGGCAGGAACTGACATATCCTCTGTGCCATGAACTAACAAAATTGGTATATCTAATTTCCTTAGTTTTGAAATAGAGTCAAATTTTTGATGCAGTAGTAATTTTACGGGAAAGAATTTATAAATCCCACCCTGATAATTGACCATATTTTGCATAGAAGTAAAAGAACTTTCAACGATCAATCCTGCCATTTGTGGGTGTCTTGTAGCTAACTCAATAGCAATAGCTCCACCTAAAGAATGACCATAAACCAATATTTTTTGCGGATTAATTTGGCGTTGATTAACTAAATAATTCCAAACAATTTCTATATCTTGATAAATCTGCGCTTCACTAGGAAAATTCCCTTTACTAAGTCCATAACCTCGGTAATCTATTAACAAGACATCAAAACCTAATTTATGAAATTTATAAGCTTTTTCAACATTCGCTCCTATATTGCCACCATTACCATGAAAATATAACACCACATCTTGAAAATCTGACATATAAGAATTAGCAGGTATCCACCATCCATATATTCGTTCCAACTTGCCTTTTTTCTGAGAGACAGGTAACCAAACATCTTCATAGGAGAGATTTACATTTTCCGGTGTTATTTCTATAACTGAACTAGGGAAAAATATAAATCGCTGTTGCACTAAGACTAGAAATATGCAGATAGCAACATATCCGATAACCGAAACTATTCCAACAATTAAAAGCCACTTCATAACAGAAAAAAGAGTAAGATTGCCACATAACAAAATTTTTTAATTATATCATATTATGTCTGCTTAATTACCTAAATAACATGGGAGCATGAAAGCCATCGTCTTTTAAACGATGGATGAAAGGCTACTCGTCGGATTTTAATCCGATGTATTTTATTTGAGCGAAAAGCCACGTTGAAGGTCTCCGTGTTTTAAACGGGGGATGAAAACAACCGAGTCGTTTAGACTAGACAACTAAAGTAATCCTGTGCTATTATTTCTCACAATAAATTTTCCAACCCTCGTTTCAAATGTACTCTTGTCAGCAAGTTTTAGTAAATAAAAATTCTGAATTAATTGCTATCTTAACATTCTTATGCGAAGAGTTTCACAAGCTAACTAACATGGGAATATATTATGGTCGGCAATTATTTTTTAAGTCTGACAAAACTCTAGGCAAGTTTGACTTGGAAAAAGTTTATAAAAACAACTATCATTACAAAGTTTTATATTCCCAAGCAGCACAACAAATATTGAGAACTGTAGTTGAATCATTTCGCTCTTATTATGGTCTTATTATTGCCTATAGTTCAGGAAAAATATCAGACAGACCAAGGATTCCTAACTACAGAAAAAAAGGGGGAATGGCTACAGTTAGTTATCCCAAGAAAGATTGTCCAGCTTATTGAATATCTTTTTGCTGACTATGGTTGAGAAGTAGTTAGCCCATCGAAACCTCGTGGCTCATGTTTCAGCCAGGGGTTAAAACCCCCTGGCTCTCATCTTCGTCTTCAGCTTTTGTAGATAATAAAATCCTGATTCCTTATGGCTTTTAACCGATACACTTTATCAACACCTAACACCTCATCAAGAAAAACTAAAAACTAAAAACTAACTTTTTAAAGTTGAGCTTGATGTTTATACCAATCATTAGATTGTTCATAAACATGAGCAACTTCAAAGAGTAAACCTTCTCTCAAAACATTACTAATCAACTGCATACCAATGGGTAATCCTTGTCGATCAAAACCACAGGGTAAACTCAAAGCAGGTAAACCAGCTAAATTAACTGGAATAGTCATTAAGTCAGACAAATACATACTCAGTGGGTCATCAGTTTTTTCACCCACCTTAAATGCTGTAGTTGGAGAAGTGGGGCAAGCCAAAATATCTACTTGAGCAAAAGCTTTATCAAAATCTTCCTTAATTAAAGTACGGACTTTTTGAGCTTTCAGATAATAAGCATCATAATATCCAGCCGACAAAGCGTAAGTACCAATCATAATTCGGCGCTTAACTTCTGAACCAAAACCTTCAGCGCGAGTCTTGGCATACATATTCAACAGGTTTTCCGACTCAGGAGTACGGAAACCATATTTTACTCCATCATACCGGGCTAAATTTGCGGAAGCTTCCGATGGAGCAATAACATAATAAGTAGGTAAACCGTAGCGAAATCTAGGACAAGAAATTACCTGAATTTCTGCTCCCAACTCTTGGAGTACTTCTACTGCTTTAGTGAAAGCTTCAAGAACAGATGAGTCTAAACCTTCACCAAAAGTTTCTTGAATTAGACCAATTCTAATTTGCCCTTTAGGTCTTAAATTAGGTCTGAGATTTTTAGTGTAATTTGGGATAGGGACATTCAGACTGGTAGAATCTTTAGGGTCATAACCAGCGATCGCCTGCAATAAAATTGCAGAATCTTCCACAGTTCTGCTAAAAGGACCTATTTGATCTAGAGAAGAAGCATAAGCTACTAACCCATAGCGAGAAACCAGACCATAAGTAGGCTTCATGCCCACCACTCCACAAAAAGATGCTGGTTGACGAATTGACCCACCTGTATCTGACCCTAATGCTACTACAGATTCTGCTGATGCTACTGCTGCTGCTGACCCTCCCGAAGATCCTCCAGGTACTCGTTCGAGATCCCAGGGATTAGCAGTGACTTGATAGGCAGAATTTTCTGTCGAACTGCCCATGGCAAATTCATCTAGATTAGTCTTGCCTAAAATTACTGCCCCAGCATCCACAAGTTTTTGAGTTACCGTAGATTCATAAGGGGGAATAAAATTTTCTAGAATCTTAGAACCACAAGTAGTAGGGATACCTCTAGTACACATATTATCCTTAACAGCGATCGGAATCCCTGCTATTGGCCCAATTTCCTCTCCTGTAGCAATTTTGGCATCCACCTGACGGGCCTGAGCGATGGCCTTTTCTGCTGTAACACAGATAAAGCTTTTCAATTTCGGCTCCAACTGGTTGATGCGTTCCAGAGCTTCTTGGGTAATTTCTACAGCAGAGCGTTCTTTACTGATTAGTTGTTGATGCAGCTCGCTAATGGATGCCATATACCATCATTCCTAAAGTTTAGCTATGAGATTTTGACAGTCTCACCATTAATACTTATTGATATAACAGGAGATTCTTGCTTGTTAGGGTTTGCCCAACTAAAAATCATTGCTGATTAATAGCTACGGTCGATTCCCTCCACAAGCATTTGTTTTTACTTCTACCGACTGTCGGGCGACGGAAGGATTTAAAACTTAAGAGTGCGAGTATTTTTTGGCTGTGCTAGAGAGTTTTTGATCCTAACCAGCCACGTTACCATTAAATTTTCAAAGGTGATAACGATCTGAGGGTGAGGAAATTACTTCCTATAATATACCTGCATTACCGCAAGCTGAATTTTACCACAAATCTTGTGAGTTTTTATAGGACTTTTCAGATTAATGGAACACAGCAATTCTCCATTACGGCCTCTGTCTTTAAGGCAAAGTTTGTGTAGTCTATCTCAATCAAAAATGCTATAGTACAAGTTATTAAAAATATTGCTATACTTTGGAAGGTGAAAAAAATCAAGTTGAATTGAATAAAAGTTACCGAAAAATTGGGTTTAAAGTCTTCCCCTTTTAGTGGGACTTTGTGTCATTATGGAAATAGCGGAAAGGTATTCAACCGCTCTAAACACCTATAGCTACTTAATTGCAGCGTTTGCACCTTGAAAACTAGAGTTATGGGGCGGACGTACAGTAATGCTTGTACATGGAAAAGCTCTAAGCAACAAGTACCAGAGAACCAAAGTTTTTTGAGGTTTGAATTGTACTGTAAGGCATACGGGAACAGGCTCTTGAAATAGAGCAAACACTTGGGGAGAGAACCATCTCTGGCTTAGGTATCGCAAGGTATCTAATTTAAGTGGACTCGGTGAACCAAGAATCGTGGTTTCAGGAGAATCTCCGTTGGACTTTTACAGTAACTTTTAATTCTTTGAAATCTCTCAATTACTTTTTCCTCCCTTAAAAGTAATAAAACTGATAGCTAATAGCTGACCGCTGAATGCTTACGTTGCTATAATATCAAAAATTTGTCTTTCAGCAATTAACAATTTTGTAAGCATTCAGCTATTAGCTGTCAGCTCAAGCGGAATAAAATCATACCTTAGGGGCTTGCAAAGAAATAGATTACCAGCAAAACTAGAGGAGTTTATGATTCAACTCAATGGGAATGCTGATGTTAACAGAACAACTCAAAGCTACTCTCAAAGATGCAGCCCGTAAGTTGACGGGTTCCCAGAAGCGAGAATTTGTCGCTCAGGTGGCCATTGATTATTTTGGTGGTTCAGCTCGTAAGACAGAAACAGAAATGGGCTGGGGTCGGGTGAGCATTCAGAGGGGTCTAGATACTCTGACGACTGGGATACCTTACCAAGATAACTATCAAGGCCGTGGGCGAAAAAAGAGTGAAGAGGTGATGCCAAACTTAGCTGATGATATTCAGGAGTTAGTCGATGGACAATCTCAAGCAGACCCAAAATTTCAAACTCTGTTTTGCTATGCTAGAGTAAGTGCACAATCAGTGCGGGATGCCCTGATCAGGGAAAAGGGATATACCTGTGAAGAACTACCCTCTCGGCAAACAATTGGTACACTGTTAAATCGTTTGGGCTATCGCTTAAAAAAACCCTCAAAACAAAGCCCCTAAAGAAAATTCCCGAAACTGATGCAATTTTCAGACAGGTGGCATTAGTTAATGCGACAGCGGACAAGGATCATACTATGTTGCGACTCTCTATTGATTCTAAAGCTCGGGTCAAGATTGGTAACCTTTCTCGCAATTGAAAAGACCGCCGTCAATTTGCTCCCCAGGCTAACGACCATGATACTCAATGGGATACAACCATACTACCCTTTGGCATTTTCAATCTACAGAGAGATGATTTAACCATTTATATGTGTGAATCACCCGAAACTTCTGATAAGATCGTGGATTGTCTGGAACAATGGTGGTTTAATAATCATCTGGACTTTCCATAGGTGGAGACTCTGGCTATTAACTTTAGATGGAGGCAGTTCCACTCGCTACAACCGCACCCAGTTTATTAAGCGTATGGTCGAATTCTCTAAAAAATATCTCCTACAGATTCAGCTAATATAAATCCGCCATATCACTCTAAATATAATCCCATTGAGCGCTGTTGGGCTGCCTTAGAACAATTTTGGAACGGCGCTATTCTAGAATCTGTGGAAACGGCGATCGCATGGGCTAGTAACATGACTTGGAAAGGAATCAAACCAGTTATACAACATGTCACAACACGCTACGAAAAAAATATTACTGTTGATGCTAAAGCTTTAGCCAACTACAAAATCGATTGGCATCCAGATGAATCTTTGCCTCAATGGACTATTACTATTGGAGCTATCTAACTGGTAAGCTATTTTTTTGCTAGTCCCTTAGTACCAAGCGTGAAAAAAGAATACTATAAATTTATCTTGATTAGGGATGCTTAAAAAGAGCTGCTCTAATTCATTTGAGAAAGCTATATCTAGCAGGATAATTTTTCCCTTTTTTTTTCAATACTTCCTCCTTTTCTTACTTCTTTCTTTCTTGAGCTGATAGCTGTTAGCGAAGCTCCTCTGTTAGCGCAGCTCCTCCGCAGGAGGCAAGAGGCAAGCTGACGGCTGAATGTTTACAGAAATGTTGTCTAAATATAAAGAGCAGCAATCAGTAGAAAGGGGTTTTAGATTTCTCAAAGATCCTCTGTTTTTAACTGATAGTGTCTTTCTCAAATCCCCCCAGAGAATTGAAGCTTTAGGGTTAATTATGGGCCTGTGTTTGTTGGTCTATACTTTGGGTCAACGTCAATTACGCCAAACTTTAAAACGATAGAAATCTACTGTGAAAAATCAATTAGGTCGTCCCACAAATAGACCAACATTACGTTGGATATTTCAATGTTTTCAGTCAATCCATCTGTTGATTAATTCTGGGGTAACAGAAATATCTAATTTAACTGAGGAACGTCTCGAATTATTAAAGTTTTTTCCTCCAAGTTGTCAAAGATACTATCTTCTGAGTTGAGATAGGATAACCATAAAAAAACATATACAATAGACTTGTCGCTTTATAAGGTAAAGTATAGAGTTAGTAGGGTGTTTGAAATGGG